>JBARYS010000493.1:0-3955 GCA_049648155.1 Catalinimonas sp.
GAAGTGATTACTCCTTAACACACACCAACAATAAGGACTTGCGATGCCCCGGGGGTATTGCAAGTTTTTTACGTAAACCGACTACAATGGCAAGAGAAGCAATCAAAGCCCGCGAGCGGAAGCGCCAACGTATGGTCGCCAAGTATGCCGCCAAGCGCAAAGCCCTGAAGGAAGCCGGCGACTGGGAAGGACTCGACAAGCTGCCCCGCAACGCCTCGCCCGTACGTCTGCACAACCGCTGCCGCCTCACCGGTCGGCCTCGCGGTTACATGCGGAAGTTCGGCATTTCGCGCGTGACCTTCCGGGAGTGGGCTTCGCAAGGGAAGATCCCGGGCGTGACCAAAGCGAGCTGGTAATTTTTTACTGGTTAAGCATCCCCACGCGGAGGTTATTCGTATCTTTGCCCCCCCGTTTTGAGCGGACCTCAACGACACGTATTATGCTATCTGATCCTATCGCCGACTACCTGACCCGTATCCGGAACGCTGCAAAGGCGCGCCACCGAATTGTGGAAATTCCGGCGTCCAATCTGAAAAAAGAGATTACCAAGCTGCTTTTCGATAAAGGCTACATCCAGAACTACAAGTTTGAGGATGAAGGCCCGCAGGGCAATATCAAGATCGCGCTGAAGTACGACCCTGCTACGAAGCAGCCGGCGTTTGTCAAGATAGAGCGTATCAGTAAGCCCGGACTGCGTAAGTACGTTTCGGCGCAGCAACTGCCCCGCGTACTGAATGGTCTCGGCATTGCGGTGCTGTCGACTTCGCGCGGCGTGATCACTGACAAGGAAGCCCGCTCAATGCACGTGGGTGGCGAGGTATTATGTCACGTTTATTAATTGCTGATCATGTCACGAATTGGTAAACTACCTATCTCGCTGCCGAAAGGGGTGGAAGTGAAGGTAAACGAACGGAATGTGGTCGAAGTGAAGGGACCTAAGGGCACCTTGACTCAGCAAATTAACCCTGAGCTTACTGTAGAGCAGGAAGACGGCACGCTCGTCGTGAAGCGTCCTACCGAGCAGAAGCGCCACCGCGCTTTGCACGGCCTCTACCGTTCGCTGTTGGCCAACATGGTGCAGGGCGTCAGCGAAGGCTACCAGGCGAAGCTCGAACTGATTGGTGTCGGCTACAAGGTCACCGTATCCGACAACGTGCTCGACATGAGTCTTGGCTACTCGCACAACTTCGTGATGGCCCTTCCCCAGGAAGTGAAGGCAACCGCTGAGACGTTAAAGGGAAAGCCGCCGATGTTGACCCTCGAAAGCATCGACAAGCAACTACTCGGACACATGGCGGCAAAGATTCGCTCGCTTCGTAAAATTGAACCTTATAAAGGCAAGGGCATCCGTTTCCAAGGCGAAGAAGTTCGTCGCAAGGCGGGCAAGACCTCAGCTAAATAAGTATAGATCATGGCCTTACGCAAATCCCAACGGCGGCAACGCATCCGCTATCGTATCCGCAACCGCCTGGCCGGTACCACCACACGTCCGCGCCTGTCCGTTTTCCGGAGCAACAAAGAAATCTATGCCCAGGTCATCGACGACGTGGCGGGGCACACGCTATTCAGCGCTTCGAGCCGTGACGCGGAAGGAGACTCTGCCGGTAAGGTGGACGTTGCACGCGAGGTAGGGAAGAAGCTCGCCGAGAAGACCCTGGCGGGTGGTGTATCTGAAATCGTATTTGACCGGGGTGGGTACTTGTACCACGGCAGGGTGAAGGCTCTGGCCGAGGGCGCTCGCGAAGGTGGACTGAAATTCTAAGTGACCATGGCGGGAACAAACGCAAGAACCATCCGGGCCAGCGAGATTGAGCTCAAGGAGAAGGTAGTATCCATCAACCGTGTGGCGAAGGTTGTAAAGGGCGGACGCCGTTTCAGCTTCTCGGCCATCGTGGTGGTCGGTGACGGCAACGGTGTCGTGGGCTACGGTCTGGGTAAGGCCAACGAAGTGACCGATGCCATCACCAAAGGCATCGACGACGCGAAGAAAAACCTGATCAAAGTGCCGATTCTGAAGGGAACGGTGCCGCACGAGATCTACGGCAAGTTTGGCGGTGGTTACATTCTGCTGAAGCCCGCGTCGCCCGGTACCGGCGTCATCGCCGGTGGTGCCATGCGTGCCGTGCTCGAGAGCGCCGGGGTGCACAACGTACTTGCCAAGTCGAAGGGTTCTTCGAACCCGCACAACGTGGTGAAGGCCACGTTCGACGCGCTTACCAAACTGCGTGACCCGCGCGTGGTGGCCAAGCAGCGCGGGATATCTCTTTCCAAAGTATTCAACGGGTAGTGACGATGGCTAAACTGAAGATCACACAGGTGCGCAGCACCATTGGACGACCACAGAACCAGTGCCGCAACATCAAGGCGTTGGGACTGGGCAAGATCAACCGTACGGTCGAGCGTGAAGACACGCCCGTGATCCAAGGTATGATTCGTAAGGTAAGTCATTTGGTCACGGTAACCGAAGTGCCGTCATGAACCTACATTCACTTAGGCCCTCGAAAGGGTCAACGAAAAATCGTAAGCGCATCGGTCGTGGCCAGGGTTCTGGTCGCGGAGGGACGTCTACGCGTGGTCATAAGGGAGCGCAGTCGCGTTCTGGATACTCGCGCAAGGCCGGCTTCGAAGGCGGACAGATGCCCCTGCAGCGCCGCGTACCGAAGTTCGGCTTCAACAACCCCAACAAGGTTGTTTACAAGCCTATCAACCTAGAGCAGTTACAGAAGCTGGTCGATCAGTATAAGCCTGACGTCGTCGATCCCGAGTTTCTGGCCGCCCACGGGCAGATTAGCAAGAAAGAACGCGTCAAGATTCTGGGTAAGGGAGCGCTGACGAGCGGTGTGCAAGTAAAGGCGCACGCCTTCTCAGGGACAGCGCGTACGGCCATCGAGCAGGCCGGAGGCTCAGCTACCCAACTCTAAACCTACTCGACCGGGAAAGGCCATGAACAAATTCGTCACTACCCTTCGCAACATCTGGTCTATTAAGGACCTGCGCACCCGGATCTTGAATACCATCGGATTCTTGGTCGTATTCCGTTTGGGTTCGTTCGTGGTGCTGCCGGGCGTTGATCCCAACCGTTTACAAGAGAGTTCGAACGGCCTGTTCGGCCTTCTCGATACGTTCTTGGGTGGGGCGTTCAGCAACGCCTCCGTCTTTGGGCTGGGCATCATGCCTTACATCTCGGCTTCGATCGTCTTCCAACTCCTCGGTGTAGCCGTGCCGCACTTTCAGAAGCTACAGAAGGAGGGAGAGTCGGGGCGTCGTAAGATCAATCAGTACACTCGCTGGGCGACGGTGGTCATTACCGCCTTTCAAGCCGTAGGTTACCTAGGAACCTATATTCCCGCCGAGGCCATCTTGATCGACCAGACGTTTTTCATGATCTCGTCGGTGATCTTGCTGACGGCCGGCACGATGTTCACCGTCTGGCTCGGTGAGAAGATCACGGACAAGGGTATCGGCAACGGCATCTCGATGCTGATCATGATCGGGATCATCTCGCGCTTCCCCGGGGCGCTGCTGGCCGAGGGGCTGGCCCGCGAACTGAGCGGTATGTTGATCTTCATCGTGGAGCTGATCGTGCTATTCTTCGTGGTGATGGTCACGGTGATGCTTGTGCAGGCGGTGCGTCAGATTCCGGTGCAGTACGCAAAACATGTGGTTGGAAACAAAGTATACGGCGGGCAGCGCCAGTACATCCCGCTGAAGGTCAACGCCGCCGGTGTGATGCCGATCATCTTCGCGCAGTCGCTGATGTTCGTGCCCGCCATCACGGCCTCCCTCTGGTCCGACTGGTCGTCCGACAGCGACCTGGCCACCGAGATCGGAGCCACCTTCGCCGACTACACCACGTGGCAGTATAACGTCTTGTTCGCGATCCTGATCATCGTCTTTACGTTCTTCTACACCGCCATCTCGATCAATCCGCGCCAGATCGCGGACGATATGAAGC
>JBARYS010000494.1:0-2161 GCA_049648155.1 Catalinimonas sp.
CGTGGTGCCCGACGAGCGGGCGGCGGCCTTCGTGGCGCTGGGCATCGCACAGCAGACCGGGGTACCCACGGCGTTGGTCTGCACCTCGGGCACGGCGGCGCTCAACTGGGGCCCGGCGGTGGCCGAAGCCTTTTTTCAACGCGTGCCTTTGCTGTTGCTCACCGCCGACCGCCCGCCCGAATGGGTGGACCAGTGGGACGGCCAGACCATCCGCCAGCGGAACGTCTACGGGGCGCACGTCAAGTGGAGCGCCGAGTTACCCGTGAGCCACGATCACCCCGACGCCCGCCGCCACCTGAACCGCTTGGTGAACGAGGCGATCCTCTACGCCCGGGCGTTTCCGGCGGGCCCTACGCACCTCAACGTGCCGATCCGCGAGCCGTTCTACCCCACGCCCGGTGAGCCCTACACCTTCGGGCAGGGCCGAGTGATCGAGGCGTGGTCCGACACACCGAACCTCAGCACGGCGCAGTACGGGGCGCTGGCTGAGCGGTGGGCTGACCACGCGCGGGTGCTGATCGTGGCCGGGCAACACCGGGCAGACGCCCTGCTGCGTTCGGCCTTGACGCAATTTGCCGAGCGGACCCGGACGGTGGTGGTGGGCGACGCCCTCAGCAATCTGCACGACTTGCCCGGCGTGGTGACGCGCCCCGACGCCCTGCTGCGCCGCGCCGACGCGCGCCTCCGCCCCGACCTGCTGATCACGTTCGGCATGTCGGTCATCTCGAAGCAGCTCAAGCTTTACCTTCGCACTCATTCTCCCCACGCGCACTGGCACCTGCAGCCCGCTGGGACACTAGCCGACCCTTACCAGTCGATCACGCACCTGCTGCGCGTCGACCCGACCCGATTTTTTGAGGCATTGGCGAACGAGTTGCCGCCCCGCCCCCCGGCGTACGCGGCGGCCTGGCGCGAAGCAGAAGGCAAAGCCCGGAAGCGGACCGACACTTTCTTTGCCGACCGGCCGTTCAGCGAGTTCGGTGCGCTGCAAACAGTGCTGCGGCGGCTGCCGACGGGCGCGCAATTACACGTGGGCAACAGCACACCGGTGCGCTACGTGAACTTCCTGGGGGTGCCCACCGGCCGCGACGTGACGCTGTTCGCCAACCGCGGCACCAGCGGCATCGACGGCAGCAGCAGCACGGCAGTGGGCGCGGCACTGGCCACCGAGCGGCCGGTGGTGCTGATCACGGGCGACGTGGCCTTTTTCTACGACCGCAACGCCTTCTGGCTAACCGGCCCGCTGCCGCCGCACTTGCGCGTAATTCTCCTCAACAACCACGGCGGCGGCATCTTCCGCCTCATCAGGGGGCCGCGCGACCAGCCGGAGTTGGTGGAATACTTCGAGACCCGGCAACCGATGAACGCCGCCCGCACCGCCGCCGACTTCGGCCTCCAGTACACATCCGCCAAGGACGGACCGTCGCTGCAACGCGCTCTGGAAGGGTTTTTCACCCCCACCGACGGCCCGCACCTGTTGGAGATCGAGACGGACGCCGCCACGAACGAGGCGACCTTCCGGGCCTACGGGCAGCAGTTCGAATGAGTCCGGACCGTTGACGATCGACTGGTGATCCTCGCCCTCTGCGGACAGTTCAAAGCGGAGGAACCACCGCAAGTAGCGGACGGCCGGACGAGGCGGGTGATGTTTAGGCCCCTTCATCATCCCTTACTCAAGCCGAAGCCCGTCGTGTCAAAGCCGCCCGCAAAGGCCGGATACTGTCGCCGGAGTTGTAGCCGCAAGTCACGCGCCGCTTCCAGCGCCCGGCTGCCGTAGGCCGTGATGGTGTAGATGCGCTTGCGCTGCCCACCGCGTTCGGCCGTGGCCGCCCCCATCTCCGAGTTCAAAAAGCTCTTCTGGGCCGGCCGGGAAAGCGTGCTGTGCACCGCGCGTTGCAAAAGCAAAAAGCCGCACCCGGAAAGGAGTGCGGCTTTTAGAAAAGTATAGCTAAAAAAGTATCGTCCTGATTCGATCAGCGCTGCCCTCCGCCCCGCGAAGGGCTGGTGCGGTGGCTGGGAGTCGTACGGCTCGGAGTAGCGGTCCGAGACGGTGCGCTCCGCGACGGGCTTGTGGCCGGTTGCTTTTGTTGACTGGGCGTCGGTGTCGCCCGGCGGCTCGGGGATGAACGGGCCGGCTGCGCGCTATGGCTGGGTTGTGTCG
>JBARYS010000495.1:0-3468 GCA_049648155.1 Catalinimonas sp.
GTCGTCGAGGCTCACGTTGTGTCGCCTCAGTTCGTCCAGGGAGACGCCGTAGCGCCCGGCGATGCTCCACGGCGTTTCACCGGCGGCCACGGCGTGCTCCACGAACCGTTGCCCATCGGCGGTCTGCTCCGCGAGCGAGTCGGCGGTGGTCTGCGCCCGCAGCAAGACGGGCAGCAGTAGGAAAAGAGAGAAAACGAGCGCGCGTCGTACCAAGGGAAAGGGGTTGTCGTAGAAACGAGCGGGTGGGCGCACAAAGCTACGCGCCGGGTTTGCCCGCCGGCACTTCGTCGATCGAAAAAGTGACGTCACCAAGCACGGACACGCGTGTCTGCCACCCCACCAAAGACCAAGCCTCTTGCCCCCGTTCGGCCACGAGCACGCGGCGGGACGGGGTGAACACCCAGATAACCTTGCCCACGCCGAAGTCGAGTAGCGCCTGCGTCTTGTTGGTACCGTAGCCCATCGGCACTTCGCCCTTCTCAAATTCCGCCTGCGTGTCGACCTCGACCACCACATCGGGGGGAATGCTCAAGTAATTATCGTCGACCTGGTCCAGACGCTCACGCCGTACGATCGCGACGTCAGCCGCCCGAAGAACGCCCTTGCCCATCCGCAGGCCCGCCTCGTTTGTCATGACGTGGTACTCTTCGGGAACCAGGGAGATCAACCAAAACACCAACTGACCTACCAGGATAGCTCGAAGCTCACCACTTCCCATCTCATCGTCGTTAGAAATCTCACCACACAAAAACCGTCGATATCCCTTCCGGTAGCTAGGCCGGCCGTCCACCATTTCGTAGACGAACCGCGCGGGGACGTTCTGAACGGGGGAGCATGACGCGACTAGTTGAAGAGGTTGAAGATGTCGTTGCCGACGGCGAAGACCATCAGGCCGAGCAGCAGCACGATGCCCACCTTCTGGGAGTTCTCCAGAAACTTGTCGGACGGACGGCGGCCCGACACCATCTCCCAGGTGAGGAACAAGACGTGGCCGCCGTCGAGGGCGGGGATGGGCAGGAAGTTCATGAAGGCCAACACCATCGAGATGAGGCCCGTCAGACTCCAGAATTGCACCCAGCTACCACCGAAGGCCTTCGCCATGCCGATGGGACCGCTAATCGACTTTGAGGCGGGCACGTCGCCCCGGAAGATCTTGCCGAAGCCTTGGATGTTGGCCCACACCACGTTGAACGCTCGCTCGGTGCCGAGAGGAATGGCCTCGGCGAGCGTGTACTCGTCGGTGCGTCGTTCCAGCAGTGACTCGGAATAAAAGCCCAGCCGGCCCTCCTCGCTGATCTCAGCGGTGAGGGTCTCGGTCGTGGCGGGTCCAGTTTCGGTCGGGTCGGGGCGCGCCACCGTCAGCACGACGGTCTGCCCCTTCAGCGAGTCGGTGAGGGCCTGTAGCTCGTGGAAAAAACGGATCGGCGTGCCGTCGACGGCCGTAATCTCGTCGCCGGGTTGCAGGCCGGCTGCCTCGGCGGGGGAGCCGGGCACGACGTCGCCGACGCGGAACGGCTCGATGGGGCGCAGCAGTTGCGCGCGCGCGTCTTTGTCCGACAATCGCGCCATCAGGTCGTTGGGTACGGGCACGTCGATCACGCGGCCGTCGCGACGCACGGTGTAGTAGCTGTCGGTGCCGAGCAGCACGTCCAGACCCGAGAGGTCCTCGAAGCGGTCGTACGACGCGCCGTTGACGGCGATGACCTCGTCGCCGGTACGCAGGCCGATCTCTTGGGCCAGCTCGCCCGCGTAGATGCCGTAGCGAGCCTCCTCGGCGGGCAGGTAGGTATCGCCGAACTTATAGACCAGCGCCACGAAGATCAGGATGCCCGTGACGACGTTGACGATGATGCCGCCCATCATGACGATGAGCCGCTGCCAGGCGGGCTTCGAGCGGAACTCCCACGGTTTGGGTTCGGAGCGCATCTGTTCGAGGTCCATCGACTCGTCGATCATGCCCGAGATTTTCACGAAGCCCCCCAGCGGCAGCGCGCCGAGCGAGTACTCCGTCTCGCCCCACTGGAAGCCGAACAGCTTCGGCGGAAAGCCGATCGAGAACTTCTCGACCCGCATCCCAAACGCCTTGGCGGCCAGCAGGTGGCCCAGCTCGTGCAGCCCGACCAAAATCGAGAGGCAGAGAATAAATTGCCCCACCATCACCAGAGTATCCATCAAAAAGAGTTGTATTGAGTCGGCAAAACGTGTGTGGCTCGCCCCGCGTTCCCACCGGTCGGTGGGCGTGACGAAGCGCGCCCTGCACCATTCGGGCGGCCGAGAAACACAGTAAGCGACCAGCGCCGAAACGCGATCAAGGCCGCTTCCCCCTAACCCGCCGCGCCCGCGACTTGTTCTTCGGCCCGGCGGCGCGCCTCGCGGTCGGTCGCCAGGTAATCGTCGAGCGAAGGGTGCGCCACGTGCGGCACGCGCGCGACGGCCGCCTCGATCACGTCCGACATTTGCAGGAAGCCGACCTCGTCGCGCAGGAACGCCGCGACCGCTACCTCGTTGGCGGCGTTGACCGCGCACGAGGCGTTGCCCCCGCGCCGCATGGCGTCGAGGGCCAGCGGCAGGTTGCGGAAGGTCTCCACGTCGGGAGGCTCGAAGGTGAGCGCCGGGCAGTCGAGAAAAGAGAAGCGCGGAAACTCGTTTTTGACGCGTGCCGGGTAGGCCAGCGCGTACTGAATCGGCAGACGCATGTCGGGCGGACTGAGCTGCGCCTTCAGGTTGCCGTCTTCGAACAAAATCAGCGAGTGGACAATCGACTGCGGGTGCACCAGCACCTCGATCTGATCGGGCTCCAGGTCGAACATCCACCGGGCCTCGATCACCTCCAGCCCCTTGTTCATCAGCGTGGCCGAGTCGATGGTGTTCTTCGCCCCCATCGCCCAGTTGGGGTGCTTGAGCGCCTGCGCGCGCGTGGCGTCGGCCAGGTCGGCGCGTGTGCGCCCCCGGAACGGCCCGCCCGACGCGGTCAGGATCACCTTCTCGACGGGGTTGTGCCACTCGCCGACTAGGCACTGAAAGATGGCCGAATGCTCGGAGTCGATGGGCAGCAGCGGCACGTCGGCCTCGGCGGCGGCGGCCGTGACCAACTCGCCGGCCACCACGAGCGTCTCCTTATTCGCCAGCGCCACCGGCTTGCCCGCCCGCAGCGCCCGCAGCGTCGGCACCAGCCCACTGAAGCCGACCAGGGCGGTCAGCACCAGGTCGACGGTCTCCATCTCGACCACCTCGGCCAGGGCGTTGGTACCGGTGTAGACCTTGATGTCGAGCGGAGCGAGCGCCGCCCGCACCTCCTCGTAGCGGTCCTCGTCGGCGATCACCACCGCGTTGGGGGCGTACTTGCGGGCCTGTTCGATGAGCAGCGCGGCGTTGTGGTTGGCAGTGAGCACCTCGGCCGCGAAGCGCTCGGGGTGGGCGTCGATCACCTCCAGCGTCTGGGTGCCGATGGAGCCGGTGGAGCCTAAA
>JBARYS010000496.1:0-2616 GCA_049648155.1 Catalinimonas sp.
GCCACCACGTCGACGTCGTGCACGGGGCGGTCGAGCAGCCGGTCGCGTACCCAGCCGCCCACCACGTAGGCATCGACCCCGAGCGCTTGGGCGGCGCGGGCCACGTGCGGCAACACGGCGTGCGCGCGCAACGCTGCGGCGTGATTGGTGGGGGGCGGCGTCTGCAAAACAACCGCAAACTTACGGGCGCAACGTCGATCCGTTCGGCCCGGCGTCACGCCTCCGGCATTCTGCCCGGAGCGGCGGAGCCCGGCCGCTACGGGCGGGGTGTCGGAGGGGCGTGCGTAGTTGGGTGCGGGGGGAATCAGGCCGGCTCGGCCTGCGCCACCTGCTTCTTGTGGGCGTGCCAGGCGGCAATCGCCTCCTTGAAGGTCACCTGCGGATTGGCGGTGCGGTACTCGCGCAGAAAGCGATTGTAAGCGGCCTGCGGACCGTTCTTCGCCCGGCCCTCGCCGTTACGCTTCTCCTTCTGCTGGCGGCGATACTCTTCCATTGCGTCGGCGTAGGTCTTGCCGACGTTGGCGCGCATCCAACTGGTAAGCGAGGCGGTGAAGCGGAATTTTTTCCCCAGATGCTCGCGGAACAGACGGCGGTTATTCTGACTACCCCGAAAGTCGACCGTAATCATCGTCTCGGGCGTGGGGACGTCCAGCTTCTGGCTGGCGCGTTTGGGCCGGGTCTTGCGCACCTTGTCGCTCATCACCCGGCGGCGCACCTTGCGTTCGCCCACGGTCAGGTGATTCTCGATGCGCTGGGCGAGGTCTTCTTTCGACCCGGCAGCAGATAATTGATGGTCGCGACAAAACGCCATCAGTTCCGTCTTCAGCCAATCGTGCTTACGGAACTCGTCTATTGTGATGTCGCCGGTCAATGGTGGATTTTCTCTACTCATTTCGGAAAAGTATGTGAATACATACAACTGGACTAATGAGAACTCCACGTACAACGGTAGTTTTCGACCGACGGGCTAAAATAAATCTTTATGAATACGTCATTTTCGACGAATGAAGATGATTGAAAAGCTGCATTTCTTCTGCGTTGATAGAATTCGAAGGCGGGCCTCTACGGTTGCCGCCGGGCGCTCTTTTGATGACTAGCCGGTCATTTCAGCGACTGACGCGCCGCAAAACCTCCGGAGCGGCCCTGCACGCTACTTCAGCACGTCGTGCCACTCCGCGTGGCGGGTAAACATCTTCTTAGCGAAGGGGCAGAGCGGCAGAATGTGTAGCTTGTGGCGTCGGGCGTACCGCACGGAAGCCTCCACCAGTTTTTCGCCGACGCCCCGACCACGCAACACCTCGCCGACCTCGGTATGGTCGATGATCAGCCGCTCTTGACCCGCCATGACGTAGTGCATCTCGGCCGCCCGTTCCCCTTCGTGCTCCGCGTAAAAGCTCCCACGGTGTCCTCTCGTTTCGTGTTGAATGTCCATGATTCAAACTTAGAGGAGAACGTCGACCGACCGCCGCCGTCTGACGCAGGACAGAAGACTGGTGGTTGGTTGATCGCCGATGTCCGACCGCCGTCTGACCAAGGGCAGAGGATTGAAGACCGACTGAACCTTCAAAAATGCGTCTTGGCTGTCGACCATCGACTATTGACCTCACGGTATGACCCGTAAAGAATACCTGTTGCTCGCCGTGCTGGCGGCCATCCAGTTCACACACATCGTGGACTTCATGATCCTGATGCCGCTGGGGCCGCAGTTGATGCGGCTGTTCGACATCGACCCGCAGCAGTTCAGTCTTTTGGTGTCGGCCTACACGTTCTCGGCGGGTATTTTCGGTTTTGCGGGGGCTTTCTTCCTGGATCGCTTCGACCGTAAGCGGGCGCTACAGACGCTCTACGTGGGCTTCGTGGTTGGGACGGTCCTCTGCGCGCTGGCCCCTACCTACGAGGTGCTGCTGCTCACGCGTGTGGCGACGGGGGCGTTCGGCGGCGTGCTGGGGGCGCTGGTGCTGGCCATCGTCGGCGACGCCTTTCCGCTGTCCCGCCGCGCCGGGGCCATGGGCGTGGTGATGGCGGCCTTCTCGGTGGCGTCGGTGTTCGGCGTGCCGTTCGGCCTCTACCTGGCTACGCAGTTTACGTGGCACGCGCCGTTCTACTTCTTGGGCGGGTTGGGGGTGCTGACCGGCCTCGGCATCGCGCTGGGCGTGCCCGTCATGCGCGACCACCTGGCGGGCGACGAAGCCGCCGAACAGCGCAAGCACCCTCTCCTGGCCATCACGAGCGTGCTGCGCAACCCCAACCAACTGCGGGCGCTGCTCTTCATGTTGATGATGATGATGGGGCAGTTCACGGTCATCCCGCTCATCGCTACCTACATGGTGCGCAACGTGGGCTTCACCGAGCAGCAACTGACGTGGATCTACCTCTGCGGCGGTGGGCTGACGATCTTCACCTCGCCGCTGATCGGCCGCTTGGCCGACCGCGTGGGGCACCGGCGCGTCTTCACACTTTTCATGGTCCTGAACCTGATTCCGCTGGTGATCGTGACCAACCTGCCGCCCTCGCCGGTGTGGCTGGTGCTGATCGTGAGCACGTTCTTCTTCGTCTGCGGCGGCGGGCGCATGATTCCGGCCATGTCGATGATCACCTCGACGGTGCGGCCGCAGA
>JBARYS010000497.1:0-6390 GCA_049648155.1 Catalinimonas sp.
GTCCAGGTGTACGGCGTGCGCGTGCCCCGGTCGCTGGCGGTGTTCTCGTCGTTCCTGCTGCTGGCGGCGCTGCTGACGCTCTTCGTGCTGATGTTCATCCCACTGGTGACGGCCCAGATCGAGATGATCAGCAACATCGACCTCGACGACCTGCTCTACACGCTCGAAGAGCCCATCGGGCAGCTTGAGCAGTTCTTTATCCGCAACAACTTTACCGAGCAGGAGCCGGGCTTCATCATCCGGGGCCTGCAAGACAACACCTTCTCGGCGTTCGCGTCGGTCAACTTCAACGACGTCGTCAACGAGCTGCTCTGGTTCACGGGCAGCTTCTTCGTGACGCTGCTCGCGCTCGTGTTCATCACCTTCTTCTTGCTGTACGAGAAGGGGCTGCTGAAGAACATTTTCCTCAAGTCGGTACCGAACCCTTACTTCGAGTTGGTCATCGCCGCGCTGCACAAGATCGAGACGCTGCTGAGCAACTACCTCACCGGCCTGCTGCTGCAGATGTTCTCCGTCTTCACGCTGGTGTCGGTCGGGCTGACGATCGTGGGCGTCAAGTACGTGCCGACCATCGCGGTGTTCGCCGCCGTCGCCAACTTGATTCCCTACCTGGGGCCGATCCTGGGCGGGGGCTTCGGGCTGTTCGTGGGCATCTCGACAGCCCCGTTCGACCTCAACTCCAACGAGTACCTCTGGCTGATCTTCAAGATCATGACCGTGTTCGCCTCGGTGCAGATGATCGACAACCTCTTCCTGCAGCCGCTCATCTTCTCGCGCAGCGTCAAAGCGCACCCCTTGGAGATATTTGTCATTATCTTTGCCGGTGCCGTGGTGGCCGGTCCCACCGGCATGATCGCCGCCATTCCCGCCTGGACCATTCTGCGCGTATCGGCGGGAGAGCTGTACCGCGGCTACCAACAGTACTATATCTTCGACCGGTTTAAGGAGCAGCAGCGCTTTAAACGAGACCCCCTTCCATGAGCCTTAAATGCGGGATCGTCGGCCTGCCCAACGTGGGCAAGTCGACACTTTTCAACGCCCTTTCGAACAACAAGGCCGAGGCGGCCAACTACCCCTTCTGTACCATCGAGCCCAACGTGGGCGTGATCACCGTGCCCGACGACCGCCTCCTGGTGCTCGAAGAGCTGGTGAATCCGCAGAAGGTGGTGCCGACCGTGATCGAGTTCGTCGACATCGCCGGGCTGGTCAAGGGTGCCAGCCGGGGCGAGGGGCTCGGCAACAAGTTTCTGGCCAACATCCGCGAGGTGGACGCCGTGGCGCACGTGATCCGCTGCTTCGACGACCCGAACGTGATCCACGTGGCCGGGGGTGTAGACCCGATCTTTGACAAGGAGGTGATCGACACTGAGTTGCAACTGAAGGACACCGAGTCGGTCGAGAAACGCGTGGCCCGTGTGGAGCGGGTGGCGAAGTCGGGCGACACCAAGGCTAAAAGAGAGCTGGACGTGCTGCGCCGGTTTGCCGAGCACCTCAAGGCGGGCAACAACGCCCGCAGCCTGGAGATGCCCCCCGAGGAGCGCACACTGGTGGCCGACCTGTTCCTGCTGACCGACAAGCCGGTGATCTACGTGGCGAACGTGGACGAGGCGGCCCTCGACGGCGGCAACGAGCACGTCGAAAAGCTGTGTGCCGCCGCCGACGCCGAGAGCGCCCAAGTGGTGGTGGTGTGCGCCGCCCTGGAAGCGCAGATCGCCGAGATCGACGAGCCCGGCGAGCGGCAGATGTTTCTGGAAGAGTACGGCCTCGAAAGCTCCGGACTTGACCGCCTGATTCGCGCCGCCTACTCACTGCTGAGGCTGATCACCTACTTCACCGCCGGCGAGAAGGAGGTCCGCGCCTGGACGATCCAGCAGGGCTGGAAGGCTCCCCAGGCCGCCGGGGTGATCCACAGTGACTTCGAGCGCGGCTTCATCAAAGCGGAGGTCATCAAGCTGCCCGACTACCGGCAGTACCGCACCGAGGCCGCTTGCCGGGAGGCGGGGCGCGTCTCGATTGAGGGCAAAGAGTACGTCGTCGAGGACGGCGACGTGGTACACTTTCGCCACAACGTTTGATCTTTTGGTTACAGGGGAGTAACTTCCACCCTTGACAGTCGTACTATCACTCTTGGATGGCCGGGGGGCATCCGGATGATACTCACTTTTACTAATTCCGGTTTTCCTTCCAGAACAGGAGACTGGCAGGACTAATCAGGGCAAGCCGTGAGGGTAAGAATCATATTTTCGCTGGAAAACCGTGGGGGCGTCGTGCCTTTCCATCATCAGCATATTCTCGCCGACTTCATCCACGAAGCACTCAACCGGGTCGACAACCACGATGCAAATCCGCCCCTAAGCTTTTCGGGGCTGAAGGGGCAGACCAAAGTATCGCGCACCGGGCTTTGCTTTTTTTCGAGCAAGGTAACCTTGGTGCTCACCAGCCCGTCGGAAGAGCTGGTGACCGACTGCCTGAAGGGCATTTTCGCTCAAAACCGCTGCACCCTCGGCGAGTTGCAACTAGTGCCGGAGCAAGCCGCCCAGGAGCAGCCCGTGACGTTCGATCAGCCCAGCGCGAAGTTTATCTGCATCTCGCCGATGGTGCTGCTCGGTCCCCAGCACGAGGGACAATTGAAGCGCTTCGTCTCGCCCGAAACCGACGATTTCTCGGACCTACTCTACGAATCGACCATGGCCCGCATGGAGGCCTCGGGGCGCTTTTCGAGCGAAGATATCGCCTCGTTCTACAAATTTCAGGTCGTCCCCGACCATCAGTACCTCAGCAAGGTGCGCAGCGAGGAGAAGAAGTTCGCCCGCATCTACCCCGTCTTCCCGGACGGCCGCAAGGTCGAGGTGCGCGGCTACACCATGCCCTTCACACTCTTTGCCCAACCCGCCGTGCAGCAGTTCGTTTTCGAGTGCGGCCTGGGCGAAATGACCCAACGCGGCTTTGGGATGCTCGACCTGGCCAACTCCCAGCCCCATAAGCGCGCCCGCCCCCTCATGATGCCCGAACTGGTCGGCATGAACGGAGGCGCCGCCGCCCCCCGCGCGTCAACCTACCGCACCCGCCGTAACGTGGAGTAGTTTCTTTGGTCGATAGTCCGCAGACCATCGACTAAAGACTATAGTTTGCGGACTATGGTCTATCGACTATGGACTGAAAGTCAATTCCGCCCGAAGTACTTGAGGCTCGTGTAGCCCACCACCCGGTCGGCGCGAGTGGTGGGGTCGCGGTAGTACATGATGATCTCGTACTCGTTCTCGGTGATGTTGTAGCTGCCCTCGAAGTGCTGCTCGTCGAGCGTGCCGTCGGGGCGGCGGATGGCATAGAGGTAGTTGTAGAAGCCCTGCTTCAGCAGCAGCGTGGTCTCGTAGGCGTTGCGCTCGGGTACGTACTGCATCCTGGCTTCGTCAGACGTGTCCCAGCCAGTCAACTGCCCGAACACGTAGACGTCGCCCTCGACCGGGGGCGTCCGGACCGAGAAGTGCGTGTAGACATAATCGGCCTCGCCCGCCCCGCGCTCCTGCTCGAAGTTTTCGATCACGAAGCGCCCGTTAATGTCGATCAGTTGCGTGTAGACTGTCTGGCGGCGCACGGCGTCTGGGTTCAGGTAGAGGTCCACGCGGTCGTCGGCCCGCTGCACGCGCCCCACGCCCT
Organism: Catalinimonas sp.; assembly: GCA_049648155.1. Lineage (GTDB taxonomy): Bacteria > Bacteroidota > Bacteroidia > Cytophagales > Flexibacteraceae > JBARYS01. The sequence goes on from JBARYS010000497.1 coordinate 3,658, forward strand.
GCCCCTGAAAGCGGATGCTCCGCAGGTCGGCGTTGCGGTACTCGTTGCCGCCCCGGAAATTATTTTCCAGGTCGAAGTAGCGGTAGTCGAGGCGGCGCTCGTTGGGATCGAAGAAGAGCGGCTTGAGGTCGAGCGCGTTGTCCCAACGGCCGTTCTGTCGCACCACCGCCCGCATGTTGAGTTGCGGGTTGATCAGGTTCATCTGCGGGTAAAACACCTGAAAGTCGACCTGCTGGTGCGTGGGGCGCTCGGCGATGCCCGTCGAGAAACGCACTTCGGGCTGGATGGACAGCTCGTTCTCGTAGACCACAAACCGCCGCGTCAGGATCACGTCTCGCTCGTCGCTCTCGCGATACACCACCACCAAGTAGTTGCCCGACACCTTCACGGGCGGCACCGTGAAGCGGTAGTGGATGTAGGGCAGCCGCGTGTTGATCGATATTTCGTAGTCGTCGATCAGGAAGCGGTTGTATTCGAACAGAAACTCGATGTCGTTGAGCAACGACTTCTTCCAGTCGCCGTTGCAGTGGATCAGCTTCACGAAGTAGTTCTGGTACTGGTCGCCCAACTCGTCGAACTCCAGCCGCAGCGCCTCGGGCGTGCCCAGCATCAGGACCGGGTCTTCCAGCATCCGGCGGGGGTCGGTGTCGCCACGAATGTTTGTCCGCTCAGGGTCGGCGGGGTAGAGCAGCGGCGTCTGGATGGCCTCCTCGTAGACGTAGTTGCGGAAGCGGAGCCGCTTTTCGGAGTAGTAGTCGGTGGCGCGGTTCGAGCCGCCCTGCTGCGCCACGGGCACGCAGCCCACCAGCAACAGCAGCAGCGCGCCGGGAAAAATGAAGATAGGACGCATCACGAGGTAAAGCTACCGAACGGCTCGGTAGCCGCTACGCTCCTTCCAACACGTCTATCTCCTGTGCGGCGGCTTCCCAGCGCTCGTTGGCGCGGGCGAGGCGCCCCTCGACGGCGGCGTGCTTTTGATGCAGCGCGGCGACTTGGTCGGTCTGCTCGTAGACGGCGGGGTCGGCCATCTGCCGTTCCAGCGTGCTCTTCTCTGTTTCGAGCGCCTCGATGTGCTCTTCGGCTTCCGCCAGCTTGCGGCGCAACTGCTTCAACTGCTCGCGGGTGGCGTCGCTCGGGGCGGCCTTCGGCGATTTGGTGCCGTTCTGCGCCTTCGGGGCTGAGGCGGCAGGGGTGGACGCGCCGCTGGAACGCTGCTGCTGCCAGTGCTGATACTCGTCGAACGTACCGGGGTATTCACGCAGCTCGTGGTTCTCGATGTACCAGATCTTGTTGGCGACCCGCGCCACAAAGTGCCGGTCGTGCGAGACGCACACGAACGTGCCCTCGTACTGCTGCAACGCTTGGATCAGGATGTTGACCGACTGGATGTCGAGGTGGTTGGTGGGCTCGTCGAGCAGCAGGAAGTTGGCCTCCGAGATCAGCGTGCGGGCCAGCGCCACGCGCGACTTTTCGCCGCCCGACAACACCTTGATCTTCTTGAACACGTCGTCGTCCGAGAAGAGGAAGCACCCCAGCACCGTCCGCAGCTCGGTCTCGGTCTTGCCCGACCCCGACTGCTTGAGCTCTTCCAACATGCCGTTTTCGACGTTCAGCGCTTCGAGTTGGTGCTGGGCGTAGAAGGCTTCGCTCACGTTGTGGCCCGGCCGCCGCTCGCCGTCTATCGGCTCTGTGCCCGCAATGATGCGCAGCAGCGTCGACTTGCCTTTACCGTTGGCCCCCACCAGCGCGATCTTGTCGCCCCGGTTGATGTAGCCGCTGCTGTCTCGCAACACCACCTTGTCGCCGTAGGCCTTGCTCACATCGCGCAGCTCCATCACCTGCTTGCCCGACGGCTGGTTGAAGTTGAACTTGAAGTGAACGCGTGCCGTCTCGTTGACCACGTCGTCCACCCGGTCCATGCGTTCCAGCGCCTTCACCCGCGACTGCACCTGACGGGCCTTGGTGGCCTTCGACCGGAACCGCTCGATGAAGCGCTCCGTCTGCCGGATCTTGGCCTGCTGATTCTCGTAGGCGTTCTTCTGAATTTCGCGGCGCTGCTCGCGCTCGTCGAGGTAAAAAGAGTAATTGCCGGCGTAGACGTGCAGTTGCTGGGCGTGCACCTCGACGATGCTCGAAGAGACGTTGTCGAGGAACTGGCGGTCGTGCGAGACCACGATCAGCGCGCCCTCGTAGTTGGTCAGGTAAGTCTCTACCCACTGGATGGTGGGCAAGTCGAGGTGGTTGGTCGGCTCGTCGAGCATCAGCAGCGAGGGGCGTTCCAGCAGCAGGCGGGCCAGCATGACGCGCATCCGCCAGCCCCCCGAAAATTCGCGCAGCGGCCGGGCGAGGTCATCGGTGGTGAAGCCCAGCCCTTCGAGCACGGCCTCGGCGCGCGCCTGCATAGTGTAGCCCTCCAGCCGGTCGAACTCCTCTTGCAGGTGCGCCAGGCGGTCTACCAGTTTATCTTCGTAGTCGGTCTCCATCTGGTGCAGCACCGCGTCGATCTGCTTCTGTACTTCCAGGCCGCGTTCGAACGCCTCCATCGCTACCTTCAGGATGCTGTCGTCGGTCTGATACGAGAGTAGGTCCTGGTTCAGGAAGCCGATGGTGCAATCGTTGGCCATTGTCACCGAGCCGCCGTCAGGTGTGTATTCGCCCGTCAGGATGCGCAGCAGCGTCGACTTGCCCGCCCCGTTGGGACCGATCAGCCCGATGCGGTCGCGGGGCGTGATG
>JBARYS010000498.1:0-1944 GCA_049648155.1 Catalinimonas sp.
TCGCCGGCGCGCTTGGCGTCGTAGTCGGAGTTGACGGCGCGCAGCTTCTCGTCGAGCGCCCGCTTGAAAGCAGCGAGGTCGGCCGGCGGTTGCTCGAACTCGACCAGCCACTCGTGGCCGCCCCGGCGGTCGTCGGCGCCGTCGCTCAGGTAGACCGGGGCCGCCGTGTAGTCGCCCACCACCGCGCCGGTGCGGGCGCAGGCTTCAGCCACGGCCGCCTCGGCGTTCTCGACGATCACCTCCTCGCCGAAGGCATTGATGAAGTGCTTGGTGCGGCCGCTCACGCGCACGCGGTAGGGGTTTGTGGACGTGAAGCGCACCGTGTCGCCCACCTGGTAGCGCCAGAGGCCGGAGTTGGTCGAGATGACCAGCGCGTAGTTGCGGCCCGCCTCCACCTGGTCGAGGCTCAGCACGGGCGGGTCGGGTTCGCCCACGCGCTCGGCGGGGATGAACTCGTAGTAGATGCCGTAGTCGAGCATCAGCAGCATCTCGTCGGGGCGGCTCAGGTCGTCTTGCAGGGCGAAGAAGCCCTCGGAGGCGTTGTAGCACTCCAGATAACTCATGTGCGGGGCGGGCACCAGCCGCCGGAACAGCGGGCGGTAGGGCGCGAACGACACCGCCCCGTGGATGAACAGCTCCAGGTTGGGCCACACCTCCAGGATGTTCGCCTTGCCCGTGAGTTGCAGGATGCGCTCGATCAGCACGATGGTCCACGTCGGCACACCCGCGATGCTGGTCACGTTCTCCTGGCTCGTCTCGCGGGCCATGCGCTCGATCTTCGCCTCCCAGTCGCTCATCAGGGCCGTTTCGAGGCTGGGCGTGCGGATCACCTGCGCCCAGAGCGGCAGGTTGTGCATGATCACGGCCGAGACGTCGCCGTAGCGGGTGCCGGGCGCGAGCTCGTTGTCCGACAGCGCCCCGCCGATGCTCAGCCCCTTACCCTTGAAGACGCGCGTCTCGGGCCGGTTGTGCACGTAGAGCGTCATCATGTCCTTGCCGCCGCGAAAGTGGCACTCTTCGAGCGACTCGGGCGTGACGGGGATAAACTTGCTGCGGGCGTTGGTGGTGCCCGACGACCGCGCGAACCACCGGGCCTTCGAGGGCCAGAGCACGTTCGGCTCGCCGCGCCGCACGCGGTCCAGGTAGGGAAACAGCTCCTCGTAGTTCGACACCGGCACGCGGGCGCGGAAGTCGGCGGGCGTGCCGATGTCGGCGTACCCGTAACGACGGCCCCACTCGGTGTCGCGGGCGGTGTCGATCAGTTGACGGAACTGAAGTTGCTGCGTCTCGTGCGGGTAGTCACGGGCGCGTTCGATCTGCCGAAAGCGCTTATCCAGAAACCAGACAAAGGCGGAATTGAACAACTCCATGGGAAGCGGGGAGGAAACTGATCGTAAAGGTAACGAGCATTTAAGCGCAGAGAGGGTCTGCTTCGAGTGAGCGCACGTCCACACGGTTCGAAGCAAGCAGAAAAGTCGTTTTGCTTGAGTTGGGTACCATCTCCCTGAAAGTTGAACCGAAGCTTCCCGCGAAGACAACCCACCCATCTTCAGTCGGTCAGCGAGTTGTTTGCGTTATTTCTACGTTAAGTATCGGCTTCTTGTATCAAAGCGCTTGCGTTCGTCGCCCCCCATTTTAATTTAGCGACATTAAATCTTCAATCACACGTACAAACGTGCAGGCCTTTCTTTTGGCGACACCTGAACGTGCTTCGACGCTCGCCTTTTTGCTCGGCCTTTGACGAGTCGCCGTGCTGTTAATCCTCGCTGGTCTTAGCTTGGGCGCGTGCCGCCGGCCGGAAGAGGTGACCACGGTGAAGGAACAAGCCATACGGCCCTACTTCGTCAACGCTTACTACGATACTGTTGTTCCAGTAACTAAAGGCGTTCAACACTCCCGCCTGCTTGAGGTAATCAAAGAGTCGTCTAAAGCCGTCTCTAAGAC
>JBARYS010000499.1:0-3118 GCA_049648155.1 Catalinimonas sp.
GTGCGGCGTTCGGCGTCCAGAATCTGCCGGCACTTCGCTTCGTCGGTGGTCATGGGCTTCTCCGTGATGATGTCGGCCCCCATCTCCAGCCCCTTGACGATGAACGTGTGGTGCGTCGCGTCGACGGTGGTGACGATGAGCGCGTCGGGCTTGACACGGCGCATCATCTGGTCGAAGTCCGTAAACGTGGGGCAGTTCACGCCCATATACGACCGGCCGTATTCCAGACGGCCGGGGTTGGTGTCGCACAGCCCGACGAACTCAACGCTCTCAGGGTACTCTTCGACCAGCGCGCGCCCCCACATGTTGATGCCCCGGGTGCCCGTGCCGACCATGGCGACGCGCATTTTTCTGGGCGGCCCGGCAAAGGCGCTCAGCGTCGGGGCGAGGGCGGCGGCGGCGGCCAGCGTGCCGCCCTGATGTAAGAAGGTGCGGCGGTTCAGGTGGTGATCCATGGTAAAATAAGTAGGATGGTGCGTCGAAAGCCGGCGTAGGAACCTCCCGTGCACTCTTAATAGAGGTCGAAAGCCCCGCCTCGTACTGATCGCAACGCCGCCGCCCCGCCCGGAATTCAGCATTTTTGGGGTACAATCAACTCTTACCTAACCTGTTTTCTTATGAGATGCCTCCTTACCACCTGCTGCCTGTTTGTGCTCACCGTGCTGACCGCGCAGGCGCAGCTACAACTGCCCCAGCCCAGCCCGATGGCGAAGGTCACGCAGACCGTCGGGCTGACCGACGTAACGGTCGAATACTCGCGCCCCGGCATGCGCGGCCGCGACATCTTCGGCGACTTGGTGCCCTACGGCGAGGTGTGGCGCACGGGGGCCAACGCCTCGACCAAGATCACCTTCGACGACCCCGTGACCGTGCGCGGCCAAGAGCTGCCCGCCGGTACGTATGCCCTCTACACCATCCCGAACCCGAACGAGTGGACGATCATCTTCTACAAAGACCTTGAGCTGGGCGGCAACACCAGCCGCTACGACCCGTCGCAGGACGTGCTGCGGGTCATGGCCACGCCCTCGCGCACGGGCCTGCCGGTCGAGACGTTCACTATCGCCTTCACCGACTTGCAGGAGAACAGCGCCAAGCTCGAAATGCTCTGGGACGACGTGCGCGTGGCCCTGCCCCTCAGCGTAGAGACCGAGAGCAAGACTGCCCGTAACATTGAAACGGCGCTGGCCGAGGCGGGCGACGACTGGCGGCCCTACGCGCAGGCGGCCAACTATTACCTGCAAAACGACGTCGACAACGTCCAGGCCATGCAGTGGCTCGACCAGTCGGTGGCGAAGAAGAGGCACTTCTGGAACCTGCACCTGCAATCAGTGGCCTACGCCAAGGCGGGTGACTACCAGCAGGCGCTGGCCTCGGCCGAGCAGGCGCTGCCCATGGCGAAGGAGGCTGAGAACGCCTTTTACATCGGACAGATCGAGGGCAACATCGAGAAGTGGCAGGGCATGATCCCGGCTAAGAAGCGCGGCCGACGCAGCCGGCGCGGTTGATTGGCTCTCAAGACGAACCTCGCAACGGCGGCGTTACCCTTCGCGGGTGGGGCCGCCGTTGCCTTTGGGTGCCGCCGCCTTCGTAGTTAAATCACGCACGGCCACGGGGATGGGGCTGCCCTCCTGGTATATTTTCAGCTCGACGATGTCGGCGGGCATGGTGAAACCGGCGTGCGTGAGGGCCAGAAACACGCGGCGCATCACCTCGCTCTTTAGCTTCAGGGCCGAGATCAAGATGTCGTACGTGTTGATCCAGAAGTGGACGCGGAGGTTGACCGTGCTGGTGCTGAACGTATCGACGACGACCAGCGGCTGAAGCGACTCGCGGTGCTCGATGTTGTCGATGCTGCCCAGCTCTTCGAGCACCAGCCGGGTGGCGGCGGCGATGTCGTCACCATAATCGATGCCCACCACGAAGTCGTGCCGCATCAGGCCGTCCTTGGTGTAGTTGATGAGCGGATTCTTGATCAGGTAGGAGTTGGGCAGGAAGATGTCGCGGCCGTCGAACGAGCGGATACGCGTGTTGCGCAGGCTGAGCGCCTTGACCTTGCCCACGTGCCCCTCGACCTCGATGATGTCGCCGACCCCGAAGGGCCGCCCGAAGGCCAAAAAGAAGCCGGAGAGGAAGTTCTCGCCGATGTCGCGGAAGGCGAAGCCCAGCACGATGGCCGTTACGCCCGCGCCCGCCAGCAACCCGCCTGCCGCGCCCGTCAGGTTGACTTGGTTCAGGAACGTGACGGCACCGATGAGGGTGAAGGCGATGAAGATGATCTGCCCGATGAAGTTGGCCAGCAGCGGATCTTCGGCGCGAGCGGCCACGCGGCGGCGGAATACCCACCGAAACAGTGCGCCCAGCCCGACGAAGAGCAGCATAAACACCAGCCCCACCATGACGTCGGGCAGGTGGCGGATGGCGTTGTCGAAGAACGCCTCGAAGGATTCGTCGATCCGGGCGCGCAGCCGGATCTCTTTGACCGCGTCTTCCACTTCTTCCATACCGGAAGCGTACGCGAAAAGCGCAAAAGGGGGTGCGTTGGTGCAGCATTGCCATCTCATTCGAAAACCCTATAAAGGCTACGAACGTGTCGCCGTCGAGCCTTTAATAAAGGATTTTGATCTAAAGCATTCTCAAATCATTTGATAGTGCTGTAATGAACGGCGACAGCAATTGGCGACGGCGGTTTACCTATCGCCCGAAGCCGCATCAAGCGAAGGTATCGAGAATAACACCTCTCCCCTCAGATTATTACAAGGCACTTTATAACTTACGCTCGCACGCAACACACCTCTACTCATGAAAAAGCTTTTTATCCCGCTGCTCGCGCTCCTGTTCGCGTACGGCACCGTCCAGGCGCAAGAGGGCTTCCACCTCGGCTTTGTCTCTTCGTACAACACCACCTGGATGCTCGACCAGCAGATGTTCGACTCGCCCGACTTTGAGCCGACCAGCACCTACGGCTTCGCCTACGGCCCTTCGGTGGGCTACCACTTTTCCGACGAGGTGGGCATCTTCGTGCAGGGCATCTTCGCCGACCTTGGTCAGGAATACACGTTCGACAACGACTTTATCAACGACCTTGATGTGCAGGAGGCCGAAGGCAAGCGCATCACCG
>JBARYS010000500.1:0-4569 GCA_049648155.1 Catalinimonas sp.
CGGTGCTCGTCGGGCGGAAGGTTCGTGATGAGGTCGGTGGCGACGGAGCTCAGCAGCACATTGAAGAGGGTTACGCATCTCTACGCCGGTAGACATGATCGTCGACGGGGCGGCGGCCAATCGCCCAAGTGGAGTAGGCTGAGTCCCGAGAGCGACGGCTCACCCCCGCCCCTCGACGGTTCACCCGGAAACGGGCCGGCGGCGCGTGGGGCGCATCACACCTTTGTCGCGTCACTAAACCCAGACCTGTTGACCATGCGCACGTTCTTCTTTTACTTACTGCTCGCCGGCGTCGCTACGGCGCAACCGACCACTCAGACCATCCGGGGGCGGATCACCGACGCCCAGTCGGGCTTCCCGCTGCCGGGCGTCAACGTCGTGGTGCTGAACACCGACCCCACGCTGGGAGGAGCCACCGATCTGAACGGTTACTTCGCCGTCGAAGGCGTGCCGCTGGGGCGGCAATCGTTACGGGTGACGTACCTGGGCTACGAGCCGCGACTGATCCCCAACGTGGTGGTGACCTCCGGCAAGGAGGTGGTGCTCGACCTGCCGCTGGTCGAGGCCATCACGATGGCCGACGAGGTGGTCATCACCGCCACGCCCGAAGGCAGCCGCACCAACAACGAGCTGACCTCGGTGAGCGGGCGGGCCTTCAACCTGGAAGAGGCCGGACGTTACGCCGGGGCACTCAACGACCCCGCCCGCATGGCGGCCAACTACGCCGGGGTGGCGGCCAACAACGACAACCGCAACGACATCGTGATCCGCGGCAATTCACCCAACGGGCTACTGTGGCGCATGGAGGGCATCAACATCCCAAACCCGAGCCACTTCGGTGGCCTCAACGCGCAGGGCGGGCCGGTCAGCCTGCTGAACGCCAACGTGCTGGACCGCTCGGACTTTCTCACGTCGGCCTTCCCGGCCGAGTACGGCAACGCGCTGGCGGGAGTGTTCGACCTGCAACTGCGCAACGGCAACGCCGAGAAGCACGAGTTCCTCGGGCAGGTAGGCTTCAACGGCTTCGAGCTGGGTGCAGAGGGGCCGCTGAAGAAGGGTTCGAAGGCGTCGTACGTGGTCAACTACCGCTACTCGACGCTGGGCGTGTTCAGCGCACTGGGCGTCGACTTCGGCACCGGGGCGGCCGTACCCCAATACCAAGACCTGACCTTTAAGGTGAACGTGCCGACAAAGAAGGCGGGGCGCTTCACGGTGTTCGGCGTCGGCGGACCGAGCAGCATCGAGTTCCTGGGCAGCGAGGTGGACCTCGACGACCTCGACGTCAACCTCTACGCCGACGAGAACGTGGACAACTACTCCGACTTTCAGACCGGCGTGGTGGGCGCGTCGCACCTCTACTACTTCAACCCGAAGACCTACTATAAGCTCTCGGTAGCCGCCGCTCGCCAGCGCGACGTGTTCCGCAGCGATTCGCTGAGCATCGAAGACCGGACGCCGGTGCCGAACGTCGAAGCGAACCTCGACAACGATAAGTATTCGGCGCACCTGCTGCTGAGCCGCAAGTTCAGCGCCCGCCACAACGCCACCGCCGGGGTGATCGTGGACCTCTACGCCTTCGACCTACAAGACCAGATCATCACGCCGGGCCGCGAGCGCGTGTTGCGCGCCGCCGACGGCAGCGGGTTACTCACGCAGGCCTACGTCCAGTACCAGTACCGCCTCTCGGAGCAACTGACGTTCAACGGCGGCCTCAACGCGCAACACTTCGAGATCAGCCGGAGCACGGCCGTCAACCCCCGCCTGGGCGTGACTTACCAGCTCAACGAACGGCAGACCATCGGGGCGGGCTGGGGCCTCAACAGCCAAGCGCAGCCGCTGCCGGTGTACTTCACGCGCGACGCCGCCGGCGTGCTCACCAACGCGGCGCTGGACTTCACGCGGAGCCACCACTACGTGCTCTCGTACGACTGGTCGCTCACGCCTCACCTGCGCATCAAGGCCGAGACGTACTACCAGTCAGTCTACGACGCGCCCGTGACGCACGACCCGAGTTCGTTCTCGATGCTCAACACGGGAGCCGACTTTGGACCGGTCGACGAGGTGAACCTGGTGAACGGCGGCACCGGCCGCAACCTGGGCGTGGAGCTGACCGTGGAGCGCTTCTTCAACCGGGGCTACTACTTTCTGGCCACCACCTCGCTCTACGACTCGAAATACGAGGGCAGCGACGACGTGTGGCGCAGCACGGCCTTCGACGGCGGCTACATCGTGAACTTGTTGGGTGGCAAGGAGTTTCGGGTCGGCAAGCGGGGCAACGTGCTGAGCACCGACCTGAAGCTGACCGCCTCAGGCGGCAACCGGCGCACGCCCGTCGACTTCGAGGCGTCGGCCGCACGGCGCACCGAGGTGCGCCGCGACGACCTGGCTTTTACGGAGCAGAACGACGCTTACCTACGGGCCGACGTGAAGGTGATGTACCGCATCAACCGCCGCCGCGTGACGCACGAAATCGGCGCGAACTTTCAGAACGTCACCAACCGCGAGAACGAATTCGCCCGCACCTACAACCCACGCACGAACACCGTGCAGACGCAGTATCAGATCGGCTTCCTGCCCGTACCGCAGTACCGCATCTTGTTCTAGCACCGTTCGTCCGGGCCACTTCCGGGCCACTTCCGGATCGGTCCTTCGTCGGGACGGTCCGGCGGCGTTGTCGGTCCGATGTCTTCCCTATAATTGTTACTTTACTCCCATGAGCTTCACCGTTAAAGAGCGCACCCTACGCCTGATCGGCATCCCGGTGCTGAGTTTGGTGCTTTCCTTCGTCTTCAACGACGACCCCGTCGACACGCCCGGGGACTTTGCCCGCAATTGGTTCGTCTCGTTCGTCTTCACGGCGCTGATCTGGGAGGGCAACCGGGCGCTGGTGGAGTATTTCCGGCGGCGCTTCCCTCGCAACGACCATACCGCCCGCCGGCTACTGCTGCAAGCACCCACGGCGGTGGTACTGACGGTCGGGGTGTCGCTGCTGATCGACGAGCTGCTTCACCGAGCGGGCCTGCTGGTCTGCACGCCCGACGAGATGCTGGCGCAGGCGCTCTACAACCTGATCCCGACGGCGTTTATTATGCCCCTCTACGAGAGCGCCTACTTTTTCGAGGAGTGGAAGAAGAACTTCCGGCGGTCGGAGGCGCTGGCGCGCGAGAATGTGATCTCGCAGTTCGAGGCGCTGAAGAGCCAACTCGACCCGCACTTCCTCTTCAACAGCTTCAACACGCTGGCGGCGCTGATCGACCCGAAGAACGAGCGCGCTCAAACGTACCTCGAAGAGCTCTCGGACGTGTACCGCTACGTGCTCGTCAGCCGTCACCTGGAGACCGTTCCGCTGCGCGAAGAGCTGCAGTTTGTCGAGTCGTACCTCTACCTTAACAAGACGCGCTTCCGCGACAACTTGGTGGTGGAGAACGAGATTCCCGACGCGGTGCTCGACCAGCGGGTGGCCCCGCTGAGCCTACAGATTCTGGTTGAGAACGCTCTTAAGCACAACGTGATCGCCAAGGAACGCCCCCTGACGCTGCGGCTAGCCGTCGAGGCGAACGGCTATTTGGTGGTGACCAACAACTTACAACCCCGGGCCGTGCTGGCCGACAAGTCGACTAAAACCGGTTTACAGAACGTGGTGAGCCGCTACGCGCTGCTGACGCCCCTGCGGGTACGGGTTGAACAGTCGGCCGGCTGGTTTACGGTGACCTTGCCGCTGTTGCACGCGTGAAGCTGCTGATCATCGAAGACGAGTATCCCGCCGCCGAGCGGTTGCAGCGGCTGCTGGCCGAAACGCCGGAGCCGGTCGAGGTGCTGGGGGTGGTCGACAGCGTGGCGGAGGGCACGGCGTGGCTCGAAGCGCAGCCCGCGCCCGACCTGATTCTGTCGGACATCCAACTGGCCGACGGCCTCGCCTTCGAGATCTTCGAACGCGTGGTGACGCCTAGCCCGGTGATTTTCACGACGTCGTACGACGCCTACGCCATCCGGGCGTTCAAGCTGCGCAGCATCGACTACCTGCTCAAGCCCATCAAGGCCGACGCGCTGGCGGCGGCGCTGGCGAAGTTCCGGCAGTACCAGCGGGCGTTTTCGGCGGCCGACTACGCCGGGCGGCTCGAACAACTCCTCGACGCCCTGCCCCACTCGGGCCGCACGCACAAGGAGCGCTTCCTGGTGCGGCGCGGCGAGCAACTGCTGCTGATCCCTACCGGCGAGGTGGCCTACTTCCGGGCGGCCCACGAATTAGTTTACCTCCACACCGCCGACGGCCGCAAGCACCCCGTCGAATATACCCTCGAGCAAATTGAACAATTGCTGGATCCGGCTCACTTTTTCCGGGTGAACCGGCAGTTCCTAGTGCAGCTCGACGCCATCGGAGAGATTCACACTTACTTCAACAGCCGCCTGAAGCTGCGCCTGCGGCCCGATGCCGGCGCAGAAGTGATCGTGAGCCGCGGGAAGGTAGCGACGTTCCGCGCGTGGTTGGAAGGATAGGTAGCCGCAACTCGCCACAGACTCAGCTGGTTAGCCCAAACCGGAAGCACTCAGAATTGCATCCCGGCAAGA
>JBARYS010000501.1:0-3330 GCA_049648155.1 Catalinimonas sp.
GGCGGTACCTCCACGAAGTGCTGAAGCTCCAAGACTACCGCGTCACCGACACCGAGAAGGGGGCCATTCCGATGTGGGATCACCCCTTCGAGCGGCGCGTCGGCCAGCACGTGCTCAACATCGGCACGCGGGGCGGCGCAACGAAGCCCTCTACCGGCTACACCTTCATCCGCACGCAGCACGATGCCGCCCGCATCACCGAAAGCCTACGCAGCGAAGGGCACCCCTTTGCTGCGGTCCGCCCGTCGGGACGCTACGCCACCTACGACACCATGCTGCTGCAGATTCTCTACCGCCGCGGACATCTCGCCGAGCGCATCTTTACCGACCTGTTTCGCCACAACCCCGTTGGGCGATTGTTGCGCTTCCTCGACGAAGAGACCACCCCCCTCGAAGACCTCCGCGTGATGGCCTCCGTGCCCCCCGAGCCGTTTTTGCGGGCCTTCTGGCGGACGAAGGTACAGGGGCGGGTGTAGGGCGGTCCTACGGTAGCAACCTTAAAGGATCTGTAAATAATTGCGATCAAAGCCCCATAAAGGCTCGATAGACAACAACGCGCTCGTAGCCTTTATAGGTAGGACTTACGATCTGTTTCCAAAAAACAACGAACGAACACCTCCGAAGTCTCGCTAGACATCGTCAGCGAGGCCTCGGAGATGTGTCCCTGCGAGATATCGAGTACTGAAGGGCTTCTCAAATGAAATAGCAACGCTGTAGCTCACCGCGTCAGCGCCCACCCTTCGCGGTACTCGCGTTTGATGTGCTCGTTAAGCTCCGGCGCGTTCGTGAAGGTCATCTGTGCGCTGTCCCAGTTCAACACGCGATTCGGGGCGTGCAGCGCCACCACACCCAGCAGCATCGTTTCGGTGAGCGGCCCGGCGTAGCTGAACGGCGACGAGGGTTGGCGGTTCTCTTGCACGGCCCGCACCCAGTCCATCTCGTGCGAGGTCTCCACGCGGGCGTAGGTCTGCTTCGGCGCTTTGAAATCCTGCATCCGCTCGGCCGAAGGCAGCAGGCGCGGGTTCTTACCGTAGGTGTCGTGCAGCAGCATGCCGCCGTCGCCGATCATCAGCACGCCGCCGCCCCAATCGAGCTTTTCGACCTGCAGCACCTCGGCGAAGGGCGGCTGTAGGCCGCCGTCGTACCAGACCATCTTCAGGGCAGGGCGTTGACCCTTCTTCGGAAACGTGTAGGTCGTCATCGTGGCCAGCGGATAGCTCTCGCCGTTGAAGGGTGTCGAGGTGACCGACACCGTATCGGGCGCGTCGAGGTCGAGCGCCCAGTAGGGGTGGTCGATCAGGTGCGCGCCCATGTCGCCGATGGCCCCTACGCCCCAATCGGTCCAGCCGCGCCAGCCGAAGGGGTGATAAGCCTCGTGGTAAGGGCGGTACGCGGCCGGGCCGACGAACAAATCCCAGGCCAGCCCGTCGGGCACCGGCGGCGTTGCTTTCGGGTAGGGAACGCCCTGCGGCCAGATGGGCCGATTGGTCCAAGCGTGCACCTCCCGCACGTCGCCGATCATGCCGGACTGGACGATCTCGTTGATCACGCGGGCGTCGTTGCCGGCGTGGCCTTGGTTGCCCATCTGCGTCACCACGCCCGTGCGGGCGGCCTCTTCGGCCAACACACGCGCCTCGTGAACGGTGGCCGTGAGGGGCTTCTGCACGTAGAGGTGCTTACCCATCTGCATCCCCGCCAGCGCAATCACGGCGTGCGTGTGGTCGGAGGTGGCAATCACCAACCCGTCGATGTCCCGCCGCTCGTCCAGCATCCGGCGATAATCCTGGTAGCGCTTCGCCTTGGGGTACTGCTCGAACACCGGGGCGGCGTGTCCGTAGTCGACGTCGCAGAGCGCCACGATGTTCTGCGAAGCTAGGTTCTTCAGGTTGACTTTGCCCATGCCGCCAACTCCCACACCCGCGATGTTCAGCTTGTCGCTGGGGGCAGTGTAGCCGGGGCCGCCGAGCACGTGGCGGGGCACGATGGTGAAGGCCGCCGCCGTCATTGCCGACCCCTTCAAAAACGTGCGGCGGTTCATGCCGCTGAACTCCTCTTTCATGGTAAGTGGTGGTTGGTAGGTTGCGTGGAAATTCCGCAGCCAAACTTACGGCGGCACGGACGTTCGAACACGCAGTTTCGTCGAAAAAGTGTCTCGCCGCAAAGGGGGGAGGCCTAACTGTGCCGGGCGGCGTGGAGGTCGGCCTGGATCATGTTCAGGAGTTGGCTGATCTGGCGGCTCACTTTGTCGGCGCGGTCGTATTCGCCCCCGTCGATGGCCAGCCGGAGTTCATCGTGGAGGCGCTCGAATCGGTTCATCTCCTCCCGAAGCGTGGCCTCCAGGCGGGCAAGTTCGTTCTCTCGGTTCTGTTTCACGCGTATGAAACGCCGCCGGGTGGCGAGGGTTTAAACTCGCTCGGCAGGCAAGCGGGGTAGATCATCGACGGCGGCCTTTACAAACGACGGCCAAAGAGTTACGACACAGAGGGGCTCCGCCGGGCGGTGCGATCCGCTCCGTTTTGCGTTCTTTTGTCGGATGAACCGATATGCCCTACGCCTGCGGGGAGAAAATTTCGTGCTACGCGACGAGGCAGGCGAGCGTCGGCGCGTCGGCTTCCGCACGTGGCGGGTGGTCGAAGCCCCCAGCGCGGTGCTGGCCGAACAACGCGTGGTGAGCCTGCTGGACGATGCCGACCCTCTCTGGCAACTGTCGTCCAACTCGGCCGCCGACCCGCCCGAAATCTACGTCGAAGAGGTACGCGTGGCCAGGAGCGGCGATACCTTCGACGCTGAACTTGACATCGAAGAAGATTAAGCGGGCGCTCAGTTGAGCCGCGAGCGCACTTCGATGAGGCGCAGCTCGCCGCGCTGGCGGTCGGCTTCGTAGACGCGCAACTCGTCTTCTAACTGCCGCTTCAACGCCTCCTGACGGGTGATCTCCGCGCGGTGGTTGTCCAGAGCGATGCCCACCGCGTCGTACGGGGCATCGGGGTTCTTACGAAGGGCCTTCTGGTGCGACTTCTCGGCCTTGCGGATGGCGCGTTGTTCCTGCTTCACGTTGCGCTCGGCACGCTTGATCTGCCGCTCGGTCTCCTTGATGAGCTTCTCCTTTTCTTTCACAAAGTCCTGGTAGTACTGCCGGTAATACTCCCAGAGGAAGCGGTTTACGAGCTGCTCGAATTCGCGAAACTCGTTCGGGTAGTCAGCGCGGTTTAGGTAGATGTCGTACCCCACGGCGTAGGCCACGGCCATGTGTGCCTCGCCGGTGTCGTCGAAAAATACGCTCAGCAGGTCGCCCCGTTTGTCGGTGACGCGGTAGAGATTGACCTTGTC
>JBARYS010000502.1:0-3132 GCA_049648155.1 Catalinimonas sp.
GAGCTAGTCTGGGCGCTCGACCCCAAGAGCGACGACTTCAGCGAGGTGGCTACTTACCTGAAAGACTTCGGCGAGCAGTACTTCGCCCACACGCCGCTGGCCTTCGTGGTCGACGAGGCGCTGCCCAACGCCGAGAACGACCTGCGCCTGCCGCCGGGTTGGAGCCGGCAACTGATTCTGATCTTCAAGGAGGCCATGACCAATGTGCTCAAGCACGCCGGGGCCGGGCGCGTCCGCCTGACGATGCGCACCCCAGCCGGGGGAGGCATCCGCATCGAGCTGCGCGACGACGGCGTGGGGGTCGGCTCGCGGCCGGAAGGGGGAGGGGAGCACACGGGCTTCGGCCTGCGCAACATGCGGCAACGCGCTCGGGAGATCGGCTGCTGCCTGGAGATTGAGACTCAAAAAGACGGCGGCACGTCGGTGGTGCTCACCGGAGAGGTCCCCCTAAAAGGGTACGCTCAAAAGAGGGGGAAAGAAGTACCTTAGGTGGTAACCACTCTCTCAATCCGCCATGATCGACTACCGCACCCGCATTACCATCATCGAAGACAACGAAGCCCTCCGGGGGGCCTTCGCCATCATGATCGACGGCCACGAAAACTACCACGTGGTGAACACCTACGGAAGCTGCGAGGAAGCCCTCAAGCACCTCGATGCGGACACGCCCGACGTGGTAATGATGGACATCAAACTGCCCGGCATGGACGGCATCCAGGGCATCACGCGCATCAAACGCCGCCGACCACAGACTGAGGTCATCGTGATCTCGGTCTACGAAGACAGTAGCCTCGTGTTCGACGCGCTGTGCGCCGGGGCGTCGGGCTACATCACCAAGAGCGCCGGCTATGCCGAACTGCTCGGGGCCATCGACGAGCTGCAGCGGGGCGGCGCGCCAATGAGCGCCAAGATCGCCGGAATGGTCGTGCGGTCGTTCCAGCGCAACCAAAACACCCCCCTGACGCCCAAGGAGACCGACGTGCTCGCCCAACTGGGCCAGGGCAAGACCTACGCAGCCATCGCTGAGGAGTTCTCCGTCAGCAAGGAGACCATCAAGACGCACGTGAAGCACATCTACGAGAAGCTGCACGTCTCGAACAAGTCGGAGGCCATCCGCAAGGCGATGAGCCAGAAGCTGATCTAGTCGATGGTCCATGGACTAGCGACCATGTATCTCTCCCGCTCCTCCCGAAAAAAGGCCGTTCGTCATAAAGGGTCGGGTTGGTCATGGGGTGGTATAGGCACTAAAATCCCCCGTTTTTGGGGATGATTTTCGGTGCAGTGGGGCGACTCGAATTTCACCCGAAAGCGTGATTTTTTAGTGAGCAATGTTTAGAGAGTTTTGCCGATGTCTCGAAAGGACACGCAAAACTTTTGAGACGCGCTGATTCTCAAATCTTTCACTTTCAACACGCACGCATGAAAAAACACTACGCATGGCTCATACTACTGCTAGTCGGCTGGTCGACGGCAGGGTGGGCACAAACCAAATCGATTGCCGGGAGGGTGACGTCGGGCGGCGACCAAGAGGGCGTCCCCGGCGTGAACGTGACCGTCAAGGGCACAACGAACGGAACCATCACCGACGCCAACGGCAACTACGCTCTTTCGGTCGGGCCGGAAGCCGAGGTGCTCGTCTTCAGCTTCATCGGCTTCGCCGTGGTAGAGGAGGCGATTAACAACCGCGCCGCGATCGACGTGACGCTGGTAGAAGACGTACGGCAGCTCACCGAGGTGGTCGTGACGGCCGTCGGGGTGGAGCGGCAGAAGCGCGAGCTCGGCTACGCTACCCAGGAGGTCAACAACGAAGAGCTGACCAAGGCGGCCAACTTCAACGCCATCAACAGCCTACAGGGCAAGGTGGCCGGCGCGCAGATCAGCCAGGTGGGCGGCGGCGTGGGCAGCTCGACGCGCATCACGCTGCGGGGCATCAGCTCGCTGACCGGCGGCAACCAACCGCTGTTCGTGATCGACGGCATCCCCGTCAACAACCAACAGTTGCGCGGCTCGGTCGACTCGCGCTCGGGTACCGACTTCGGCAACGCGGGCATCGACATCAACCCGGCCGACATCGCCTCGGTGAACGTGCTGAAGGGGCCGGCGGCGGCGGCGCTCTACGGCTCGCGGGCGGCCCACGGGGCCATCAGGATCACGACCAAGTCGGGGCGGGGGTCCAGCAAGAAGATGGAGATCACCTACAACGGCGGCGTGACCTTCGAGGACGTGCTGCAGTTTCCCGACTTTCAGAGCACCTACGCCGGCGGTGCCGACGGCGTTTTCGACCCGAACCCGTTCCAGAGCTGGGGGCCGCGCATTGAGGGGCAAACGGTGGTCAACAAGAACGCCTCGTTCCCCGGCCAGCCCGACTCGGTCGCGCTGCGGGCCCACCCGAACTTCTACGACCAGATCCTCGAAACGGGCATCACCTACAACAACAGCCTCTCGTTGCAGGGGGCCGGCGAGCGGGCGCACTACCGCCTCTCGGTTACCAGCTTGAACCAGGAGGGCACCGTGCCGAACACCGACTTCAACCGCTTCACGGTGCAGGGGCGCGGCGGCGCACAACTGTCGAACAAGTTCAGCAGCGAGATGTCGATGACCTACACCAAGACGTACTCGAACAACCTGCCCGGCGTGGGGCAGAGCAACTCGAACGGCGTGTTCTGGCAGGGCCTCTGGGAGCCGATCGACACCGACTTCGGCCCGTCGCGCGAGAACTTCCAACAGCCCGACGGCACCCCGTACGTGATGAACGCCGACGACAATCCCTTCTGGAACAACCCCTTCTGGGTGTTGAACAAGAACACCACCACGCAGGACCGCGACCGCCTAAACGGCTTCTTCAGCATCAACTACGCCCCGATGGAAGGGCTGAAATTCACCGCCCGGGCGGGTACGGATTTCTATAGTGACATGCGCGCGGGCCGGCGGGCGTTCCACACGCTCGGCGACGTGGACGGCTTTTACTTTGAAGACAAATACTTCGTGACGGAGACCAACGTCGACCTGATCGGCCAGTACGACAAGCAGCTCACGCAGGACTTCAGCCTGTTCCTGCTGGTGGGGCACAACACCCGCCTGAACCGTCTGGAGCGGCTCTCTGCAACGGCGCCGGCGCTGATCATCCCGGAG
>JBARYS010000503.1:0-3681 GCA_049648155.1 Catalinimonas sp.
GCCCAGGCCAGGTTGGCGAGCGTCGGCGTGTGGCGCACCAGCGGGCGGCCCGTGACGCCCCGCGTGCTGGTGCGCTGCCCGTCTGTGAAGGCGCGGGCGGGCTCGTGGCAAGAGGCGCAACTGACGCGGCCGTCGACCGAAAGCGCGGGGTCGAAGAAGAGCTGCTTTCCGAGCGACACGCCCGCCTCGGTGAGCGGATTGCGGGTGGCGTCGGGCAGTGAGTCCGCCAGGGTAGGGGAGAGGGCAACCTCAAACGGCGCGGACCGGTCGGCGCAGCTCAGCGCCGACAAGGCCAGCAGGCAGATGATCGCCGGGGCCTTCATCCGGATCAGTCGGTGGGGGCGTCCACGCCCACGAGCGTGAAGGTGCCCTCGGCGTAGTTGTCGGCCACCTGCTTCGAGAGCACCGGGTCGAACATGGCGAAGTTGAGCGCGTCGAGCCGAAAGCCTTCGAACACGTCGCGTACGTCGGTGCGGACCTGCACGGCGGTGTTGCGGGCCGCCTCGACCGTCACGGCGGGAGGCAGGCCACTGAGCTGCGGGTCGTTCAGGTTGTAAGTGAGCACGCGGTAGTTGGCGTCGCTGCCGATATGGTAGACGAACGTCCCCTGGCGCGTGGTGTCGCTGCGGTAGCGCCCTTCGAGCAGCAGAAATTTGTATCCCGTGCGCCAATTCCAGGCCATGTCGTTGGTTGGGTCCAGGTCGCCCGTCCGATCGATGGACGTGTTGCTGCCGTTGTCCACGCCGATGGCGAACGCCAACTCGGTGTAGGTGCCCGGCGTCACGCCCTCGATCTCGACGGCAATCGGCTCGCCCTCGCGGAACGTAATCAGGTGGTAGCTGTCGGGCTCGATGAAGGTCTCGCCCGTGGCGCGGTTGCGGAGGCGCACGTTGCTCACGTAGTACTTGAACGACTCTACGCTGATCGTGTCGCCGGCGGGAGCGAGCAGGTCCTCGTTCAGGCGGAGGGCGTCGGCCCCGTAGCGGTGGTCGAAGCGCAGCGTGAGGCGGCCCGGGGCGTCCGGGTCGACGCCGTCGTCACCACAGGCCCAGGTGAGCAGGCCGAAGAAGAGGAGCGCCCCGGCGGCGCGTGACAAGAGCAAAGTCTTCATGGTCCGAAAGGATTACGGAACGCGGGGTTACTGATGAAGCTGGAGTCCGTCAGCGTGTAAAGGAAGGCGATGATGTCGGCCTTCTCCCGGTCGGTGAGCATCAGTCCGAACGAGGAGGGCCGCGTCGGCGAAGAGGTCGGGTCGTTCGACCCTTGCAGAATCTGAATGTCTACGTTGGGGCGGTCGAACAGCGCCGGGTGGTTGTAGTGGTCCAGCACCTCTTCGAGGGTCTGCAAGCTGCCGTTGTGCATGTAAGGCGCGGTCAGGGCGACGTTGCGCAGGCTCGGCGTGCGAAATTTACCCCGGTCGTTCGGGTCGCCCGTGACCGACTCCAGCCCGATGTCGCCGTTGTCGAGCTCTCCCTGCACGCCGTTGTTGAAGAAGCCGTCGAACGCCTGGTTGCTGCCGCCGAAGGTCACGCCCAGGTGGCAATCGCCGCAGTTGCCGCCGCGCAAGCTGATGCTCGGCTCGGGGTGCGTCTGAAACAGCGCCAGGCCGCGCAACTCCTGCGCCGTCAGTTGTGCCTCGCCGCGCTCGTATCGGTCGTACTTAGCGTTGCTCGAAATCATGGTCCGCTCGAACTGCGCCAGCGCCCGCGCCACGCCGTCGGCGGTGACCTGCTCCGAGCCGAAGGCGGCCTCGAACTGCGGCGGGTACTCGGGTAGGGCCTGCAGCCGGGCCGTCAGCTCGTCGAGCGTCATGTCCATCTCCAGCGGGTCCACGATCGGGTGCAGCGCCTGGTCTTCCAGCGTGCTCGCCCGGCCGTCCCAAAACAAGCGGTTTACCCAGAGCAGGTTCGCCAGCGACATGCTGTGGCGGTTGCTGAGCTGTCCCCGCACGCCCCGGCTGCGGGGCGCGGGGTCTGAGAAAGCGAACTCCGGGCGGTGGCAGGAGGCACAGCTCACGCGGCCGTCGGACGATAACCGGCGGTCGAAGAAAAGGTGCCGCCCCAGGTCGATGCCCTCTTCCGTGAGCGGGTTGTCAGGGTCTTCGAACGTCTGCCGGGGGAAGTAAGCGGGCAGGTCGAGCGTAGCCGACGTCGCGTCGGGTAGGGCATCGTCCTTCTTACCGCAGGCGGCGAGCAGAATGATCAGGAGAGGGAACAGCGAAGCACGGGCGATGCACATACCACAAAGACGTAAGAGTAAGGCCATAACGCGGCCGGACGGGATAACAGTACTAACCGCCTGACGACGGTGGAGATTCCACCGGTTGGAAATCCCCGCGCGCGAAGAGTTTAATCCGTCGGCGGCCGCCGGGCTGCTGTTCGTGAGCCTCTCTCGCTGCGCTACCAAGAGATCGGCACCGATGCCTACGCGGCCGTGCGGCGCTTCGTGCGGCAGGTGCCCCGCAGCCTGCTCTTCCTGATGGTGTTCGGACTCATCTTCTTGATTCCGACGGCGGCCGCGTTCGGGGTGAGCTTGCGCTGGTCGTGGTGGGCACCTACTCCCTGATCCTGGTCGTACGGACGTATGTACAAGACCGCCGCGACGAGGTCGCCGGGCACGTGCGGCCCGTGGGGGGCGGGGCGCTTCTACGGGCTCTCGATCCTGACCCACATGGTGCTGGTCGTGTTGGCGGTCTTCTTCTGGTTCGGCTACTTCTACGCGCCTTTCGTGCTGGTGGGGCTGCTGATCTGGAACCTGGCCCTGGCCACGGCGGGGGCGCTGGAGCTGTTGCCGGCCGGGCGATGACACCCGCACCCGTCGCCGTACCTTTGCCGCCCGCTGAACACCACACGCATGAACATCGACTTTGAAAAGAGCGGGGGGCTGGTGCCCGCCGTCGTCCAGGATGCCACCACCGACCGCGTGCTGATGCTGGGCTACATGAATCGCGAGGCGCTCGAAAAAACCCGGGCCGAGGGGCGCGTCACGTTCTGGAGCCGCTCGAAGCAGCGCCTCTGGACCAAGGGCGAGACGTCCGGCAACTACCTTCACCTCCGCCAGATGCTGGTCGACTGCGACGGCGACACGCTCCTGATCAAGGCCGACCCCGCCGGGCCGGTTTGTCACACCGGGGCTGAGACCTGCTTCAGGGAGACGAACGCCGCGCGGGGCACACGCTTTCTCGACCACCTGAAGGGGGTAATCCGCGACCGCCGGCAGCATCCGGACGAGCACTCTTACACCGCTTCGCTGTTCCGCAAGGGCATCAACAAGATCGCCCAGAAGGTGGGCGAAGAGGCCGTCGAGCTGGTGATCGAAGCCAAAGACGCCAACGACGATCTGTTCCGCAACGAGGCCGCCGACCTGCTCTTCCACCTGCTGGTGCTGCTCGAAGCGCGCGGCGTGGACCTCGACGAGGTGATGGGCGTGCTCGAAGCGCGCCACCGCCGGTGAGTCGCCCCGACCTCGTTACGACGCTGCGGGGGCAGACGCTCCACCTCGCGCCCGAGCGAGCCGTCTACTGGGCCGAGCGCCGCGCCTGGCTCGTGGCCGACCTGCACCTGGGAAAAGTGGCGCACTTCCGCAAGGCGGGCAGGGCCGTGCCCGCCGCCGCCGCCGCCGAGAACTACCGGCGCCTCGACGCACTGCTGGGCCGCTACCCCACGGACACCGTCTACTTTC
>JBARYS010000504.1:0-9977 GCA_049648155.1 Catalinimonas sp.
ACTGTTCGCCTGAACGGCGGGTCAGTAGAGCAACACTCGGCGAACGCCGGTGCCCCAACTCAGCCGGACGCGCCCCCCGGCGGGCGTGCTGTTCGTGACGGGCTGCGTTTTGGTGCGGGTCAGGGTGTAGGCCCGACGGCCGGGCCCCAGGACGTCGAACGCCCCGGACGCGACGGTGATCGACGCCGTACCGGGCTGCGACTGCGTGGCGCGAAGGCCTTGGTAGTTCTGGTAGTCGCTCGGCGGGGCGCTGGTGTAGATCTCCAACGCTACCTCTTCGTCGGCTTGGAGTCGCTCGCCCGACCAGCGGATTTCGTGCGCCACGCCGAGGGCCAGCGAGTCCAGGTCGATGTCGATCGTGTCGGTGTAGGCGAAGCTCGCCCCGTTTGTGTAAACGCCTCCGGCCCCGTCGGAGTAGACGAGCGTAAAGTCGTTGACCCGCCCGGTGAAGCCCGCCTCGTAGCTGTATCCCGGCTGCGGGTTAAATATTAGTTCCACCTGATTGGCCTTGGCCGACGCATCGGCCGACAGCAGCACCTGCGAACTGCCGACCCAGAAACCGGCGAAGACGAACGTGCTGTCGCGGTCGGCGTCGTAGAGCACCTGGTAATCGAGGTAGATGTCTCGCAGGTCAAGCATCGGGTCGTCGGCGGTGCACGCCCAGGCGAGCAGCGCGAGGGCGCAGCACATGGTTAGGGTCGTCTGGCGGATAATTTTTGAGATCACTATACAAGGGATAAGATCAGACGGAGGCTCTCTCCGCACGGGTCAGCAGCACACAACCCCGCGCGTGCAACTCGGCAAAGGCGCGGTCGGTATCGCCCGGCCTCAGGTTCACGCCACGGGTCGCCCCGGTGATAAGACGCACGCTCAAGCCCTCGCGCAGCGCGTCGAGGGCGGTAAATTTCACGCAGTAGTCGGCGGCAATCCCCACCACGTCCACATCGGTAACCCCCTCGGCGGCAAGGTGTTCGGCGAGGCCGGTGGCGCGGCGGTGGCCGTTGTCGTAGAAGCCGCTGTAGCTGTCCACGGCCGGGTCGGTGCCCTTGCGCACCACGTGATGAATCCGCGTGCGGTCGAGCGCGTCGGCAAAGGCCGCACCAGAGGTTTCCTGCACGCAGTGGGTCGGCCACAGCACCTGCTGCAACCCCGCCAGTTCGATCACCTCACCGGGTGTCCGGCCCGCGTGGTT
The DNA here is from genome assembly GCA_049648155.1 of Catalinimonas sp. Classification (GTDB taxonomy): domain Bacteria; phylum Bacteroidota; class Bacteroidia; order Cytophagales; family Flexibacteraceae; genus JBARYS01. The sequence goes on from JBARYS010000504.1 coordinate 1,193, forward strand.
CGCCGCGAAGCTGCCGTGGTCGGCGGGGTGCCAGTCTTGCGTAGCCACCACGTGTTCGTAGCGCGGCATCAGGGCGTTGACCAAGGGAATGATCTGATCGCCCCCTGGCACGGCCAGCGCTCCGCCGGGCAGGAAGTCGTTCTGAATGTCGACGACGATAAGTGCTCGTTTCATGGGCAAGCCGGGCAAGCCGTACATTTGACCGCCCCACGCGAGGGCAGCAACTCCGTAGCAGCAACGGCGCCGCGAAAGTACCCTCAATTCTATCTGCGCGGCCGGCACCACCTGTATATTTGCGCTATTCTTAGACCAAACACTCTTTTCTCCTTAAAATGTCTCGTAAGCTCCGTGACCTCGGGGGATGGTCCCTCGCGCTGGCATCCATCGTGCTGATCAACGTGGCGGCGGCCGCGCTGTTCGTGCGCCTCGACCTGACCGAAGACCAGCGCTTCACGCTCAATCCGGCCACCCGCCGCCTCCTGGAAGGGCTGGATCGCACGGTTTACGTGGAGGTGTACCTCGAAGGGGAGTTTCCGGCGGGTTTTGGGCGGTTGCGGCAGGCCATCCGCGAGAAGCTGGACGAGTTCCGGGTGTGGTCGGGCAGTAATTTCCAGTACGCCTTCGTCGACCCCGCCGCCGCCACGAACGCCGCCGACCGCGCAGAGTACTACCAGCAACTGGCCGAGCGGGGCATCCAACCGACGCGGCTGTTCGACAACGAAGGGGGCAAGCGTACCGAGAAGATCATCTTCCCGGGGGCACTGGTGCAGTCCGGCGACCAGGAGCAGCCGATCATCTTTCTGCGGGGCGACCAGCGGTCGGCGAACCTCTCGCCCGCGCAGCGCCTGAACCGCGCCGTAGAGGGCGTGGAGTACGAACTGGCCTCGGCGGTGAAGCGGGCCACGCAGACGCGCCGCCGCAAGGTGGGGCTGATCCGCGGGCACGGCGAACTGGGTGACTACGAGACGTTCGGCCTCTTCACGGCGCTGCGCCCCTACTACGAGGTGGAGCGCGTGGACCTGCCGAACGTGGTGAACCTGGAAGGTTACGACGCCGTGATCGTCGCTAAGCCCGACACCGCCTTCAGCGAGCCCGACAAGTTCAAGCTCGACCAGTTCGTGATCAACGGGGGGCGCGCGATGTTCTTGCTCGACGCCATGCGCATCGACATCGAGCGGATAGGACCAGAGGGGGCCATGGCCTTTCCCATCGAACTGAACCTGCTGGACCTGCTCTTCAAGTGGGGCGTGCGCGTGAACGGCGACCTCGTGCAGGACCTACAGGCGGCCAGCATCCCGATGTTCGTGGGTTACGTGGGCGACCAGCCGCAGACGCAGCCGCTGCCGTGGTGGTACTTCCCACTGACGAACACCTTTGCCGAGCACCCCATCACCAAGAACTTGGACGCTGTCTACCTGCGCTTCGCCGGCACCATCGACACGGTCCGGGCGGCGGGCATCACCAAGACACCGCTGATGTTCACCTCGCGCTACTCGCGTATCCGGCCGGCCCCCGTGCGGGTGAACTTCAACGAGGCACGCCTGGAGCCACAGCCGCAGCAGTTCAACGCCGGCCCGCAGCCGGTGGCCTACCTGCTGGAGGGTACGTTCCGGTCGCTCTACACGAACCGGCTGGCCCCCAAGACCGAAGAGATGTTCGAATTTCGCGCGCAAAATCTGCCCTCGAAGGTGCTGGTGATCTCTGACGGCGACGTGGTGCGCAACGACCTGGGGCGCGACAGCAGCGCCTTCCCGCTGGGCTTCGACCGGGTCTCGCAGCTCACCTTCGCCAACCAAGACCTGATTCTGAACGCGCTCGAATACATGCTCGACGAGGACGGCGTGGTGCTGGCCCGCAACAAGGAGATCGAACTGCGCCCGCTCGACGTGGCCCGCCTGCAAGAGGAGCGCCTGCGCTGGCAACTGCTCAACGTGGTCGGGCCGCTGGTGCTGCTGGTGCTCTTCGGCGTGGGGCGCTACGCCTGGCGCAAGCGTAAGTACGAGCGGCTCCGGCCGGCGGCAACGGGCACCGCGCACGGGGCTTAACCCTCTCCCCTACTCTGCACCTCTTCTGAAACACCCTCCACCACATCGCACCCGCCTGATCTGGGCGGCAGCCTCGGTGCTGCTCGTGGTGGCGGCGGCGTTCGGCACCGTGGCCTGGCGGTGGTGGTCGCAACCCTATCAGGAGGTCGTCGCGGCGCTGCTGGTGCACTACGACCGCTCCGCACGCGTAGACCTCTTCACGTCTGATTTCCTGACGCCCGCGCGGTTCCGGTGGCTGCGCGCTTGGGTCACGGCCAATTTCATCTTGTGCGCGTCGGCGCTCGTGGTCCTGCTGCGCTACCGCCCCGCCGCGCGGCGGTACTCTTCACGACTGGGCCGGGCGGCGGGGCGGCAGTACGACGGGTGGCGTGGCTTTTGGCGGTCGCTCACACCGGGGCAACGGCGGCTGGTGGGGTGGACGCTCGTCGTGCTGACCGGCTACCGTGTCTTCCTGCTCGTCACGCGGCCCCCCGGCACCGACGAGGCCTACTCGTTTTTCGCCTTCGTGGACCGGGGGGCGGCCGTCGCGCTCGCCTACTACCCGATTCCCAACAACCACGTTTTTTCAAACCTGCTGGCGGCGGGGGTTCACTACCTGATCGACGACGCCCGGTGGACGATGCGGCTCGTTCCGCTGCTGGCTTCTACCTGCCTGACGGTGTGGCTGTTCCGGCGGGCGCATCACCTGGCGGGCTTCGGGGCGGCGTACTTCGTGGCCGTGGGCTGGAGCTGGACGCCGAAGGTGCTTCTCTTCGCCACCGAGGGGCGGGGTTACATGCTGATGACGCTTTTCGCCTGGATACTGGCCCTCGGCGCGATGCGCATGGTGCGGCCACCCCTGACGACGAAACGACCGGACGCCGCCCAGACGCTCGGCCTGCTCTGGATCGCGGCGACCGCACTCGGCTTTTTGACGGTTCCCACCTTTCTGTTTGCTTACGTGGCTGCCAGTGCCTTCGTGGGGGGCTGGGCGCTGTACGAGCGCAACTTCCTGCTCATCCGCCGGCTCATCGCCTGGACCGCCTTCGCGGCCGCCCTGACGCTGTGGTTCTACGCGCCCCTTCTGCTGACGAACGGCTGGGAGGCGGTGGCCGGCAATAAGTACGTCCGGCCCACGGGGTTCGGCTCGCTTCGGATCTTTATCACGGGTATGCGCCCCGGTAGCGACGTCGTTACCACCGGGCTGGCAGTGTTGGCGGGAGTCGTGGTGCTGCTTCGGCTGCGTTCGCTCACGCCCGAGGCCCGGCGGTGGGCGTGGCTCGTCGCCGCTACGCTGGTCGTGCCGGTGGGGGTGATTCTGGTGCAGCAGCGCCTCCCTCCCATCCGGAGTTACCTCTTCCAAAGCCCCTTTGTCTGGCTGAGTGTCGCGCTGAGTATGGTGGCGCTGCGCAAGTGGGCGATGCTGCCGCGCTGGGCTGCGGGGGTGCCGGCTGCCCTCTTCGTAGGGTACTGCACCTGGGCGACAGAGCGCGGCCGTGTCCACCACCGGGCTGGATACGAAGACTACTTAGGAGTGGTGGAAGCCGCCCTGCCGCTCGACACGCCCCGGATGCGCGTGACCGACGACCACTACGCCCTCTTCGTGCGCTACGAGTTCGCCGCGCGGCAGCGGCCGCTGGTCCTCTATTCCGACACCACCCGGAGCTACCCGGAGCTGGACCTCGACGTGCTACCACGCGGGGCGACGCCTCCACTCGCCGGCGAAGTAGCGTACGAAAACGACCAAGTGATCGTGTGGCGGCTGCGGTGACTGAGAATGATTCAATCGTTCACCTCCACCACGAGGCCATCGTACGCCAGTTGCACGCCTTCGGGCAGGGTTTTCTCCACCTGGCGGTGTTCGCCGAGCAAGTGGCTGATGTGCGTGAAGTAAGCGCGCTCGGGCCGCAGCTCTTCGACCAGCGTTAAGGCCTGGCTCAGCGTAAAGTGCGACGGGTGCGGCTCGTGGCGCAGGGCGTTCAACACCAGCACCTCGGACCCCAAGAGCTTCTCTTTCTCTGTTTCGGCGATGGCGCCGGCGTCGGTCACGTAGCTGAAGTTACCGATGCGGAAGCCGAACACGGGCAGGCGGTAGTGCACCACGTCGACGGGCAGCACGGGCACCCCCTCAGCCTCGAAGAGGGCGTTGCTGATTTCGCGCGGTTCGAGGCGGGGCGCGCCGGGGTAGCGCTCATCGGCGAAGACGTAGGCGTACTCGCGCCGCAGTTGGTCGAGCACCTCCCGGCGGCCGTAGATGGGCAGCTCGCCGCCCTGCCGGAAGTTGTAGGGCCGCACGTCGTCGAGGCCTGCCGTGTGGTCGCGGTGTTGGTGGGTGAAGAGCACGGCGTCGAGCGTCGGCACGCGGGCGTTGAGCATCTGCCGCCGGAAGTCCGGCCCGGTGTCGATCACCAAGCTCTTGCCGCCCACGGCCACGTGCACGGACGTGCGCATTCGCTGGTCGCGGAAGTCGAGCGAGCGGCAGACGGCGCAGTCGCAGCCGATCACGGGCACCCCCTGCGAAGTACCGGTTCCTAAAAAAGTGATTTTCACGCGTGAGAACGCTCTAAATGCAACAGCCAGTCGCGCTGGGCGGCAGGAAGGTTCTGAGGATCGATCCGTAGCTCCGGCAGCAGGTCGAGCAGACAGCGGATGCGCCCTTCGAGCGGAAAAAACTTGTTGACCACCACCACCCGGCGCTCCTTCAGCACACAGTAGCCCGACCGGAACTGCCCCTTTTCGTAGCGCACCTGATACCCTACGGTCTCGAAGAGTTGCTCAAGCTTTTTCAGCACCGGGCGCGTGTACTTCATTCTTCAATAATCGATGATTCTCAGTCCGTAGTCTATGGACTACTACTCCTGAACCACGGCGCGGTTGACCACTTCGACGAGGCGGTCGAAGTCGAGCGGCTTGAGCAGGTAGTCGTTAATGCCGGCCGCCGCGAAGTCTTCTTCGGAGTAGTTGCGGGCGTTACCCGTGATGGCCACAATGGGCATGTTGGCTTTGATCGGGTCGTCGAGGGCGCGGATGCGGCGGGCGCACTCCATACCGTCCATGATGGGCATGTTGATGTCGAGCAACAGCACGTCGTAGGTCTGATTTTCGATCTTGTCGAGGACTTGCTTACCGTTCTTAGCCGAGTCGATCGCGTAGTTCTGGAACTTCAGGATCTTCTTCGTCAAGTTCTGGATCACGGAGCTATCCTCACCGATCAGCACTTTTCTGGGAGCACTCATGTGGATGGGGGAAGAAGGGTTGGATAATGGCGTTGGTATTCGCGGAATCGGGCGAAGAGGTTTTGCACACCGGCTTTCAAAGGTACGTAATCACCCTGTTTCAGCTTTCCTTCCAACGCCGCAGCCAGCGCGGCCAGGCGCACCACACCGAAGGTACCCGCGTTGCCCTTCAGCGTGTGCAGGTGGCTGCGCACCACTTCCCAATCTTCGGTCGCGGCGGCGGCGGCCATCTCGTGTAGCATCTCTTCGGCCTCCTGAGCGAACTCATCGTACGCCTCGCGGGTGCCCTCTTGGTCGAGGTAGCGCATCATCCCCGCAACCTTTTTCCGGTCGATCACCACCTCCCCGGCGGGGGGCTCGCCGGTCGCCTCGCCGTCGATTCCTGCCGGGGCGTCGGGCGAGTCGCGCTCTTCCACGGCGTGCTTCGTCCAGGTCCGCACCTTTTCGATCAGCAGTTCGGGCTTGATCGGCTTGGCGAGGTAGTCGTCCATCCCCGCCGCCACAAAGCGGGCCTTGTCGCCCTGCATCGAAAAGGCCGTCATCGCCACGATCGGCGGCAGCGCCCTCCCGGCAGCGCGCGCGCGTACGCGTTGCATGGCCGTCACGCCGTCCATACCCGGCATCTGAATGTCCATAAAGACGATGTCGAACGGATGGCTCTCGATCTGGTCGATGGCCGCCCGGCCGTCAGCGGCAATCACCACGTCGCAGCCCGCCTTGCGCAGAATCTCGCAGGCCACCTTGCGGTTCACGGGGTTGTCGTCGACCAGCAACACACGGGGCGGCTCCAAGAAGCGGTAACGGAACGCCTCGGGCACGGCGGGGCGGCGGGCGGGCAACTGGGCCTCGTCGATGGCGGTAACTACGAACGTGAACCAAAACGTGCTGCCCCGGCCGGGGGTAGAATCAACGCCGATGTCGCCTTTCATCAGGCGGCTCAGTTGTTTGGAGATCACCAGCCCCAGCCCGGTGCCGCCGTGCGCCTTGGTAACGGAGGCGTCCACCTGGCTGAACGTTTCGAACAGCCGCCCCTGGTCCTCGGTGCTGATGCCGATGCCCGTGTCACGCACTTCGACGCGCACACGGTGGCGGTCGCCCTGCAGGGGGTGGCGGGTCAGGTGGATCGACACGTGACCCTGCTCGGTAAACTTGATGGCGTTCGAGGTCAGGTTCGACATCACCTGCAGCAGGCGCGTCTCGTCGCCCAGCACCGCGCGCGGCACCCCGTCGGCGATCTCGTACGTGAGGCCGATGTCCTTTTCGTCGGCACGCTGCCGGAAGAGCGCCACCAGTTTGTCGACCACGTCGGGCAGCGAGAAGGGGTCCCGCCGAAGTTGCATCTTCCCGGCTTCTATCTTTGATATGTCCAGAATATCGTTCAGGATGGTGAGGAGCGTCTCCGACGAGCGCTTGATCGTCTGCACGTAGTCGCGCTGCTCCTCGTCGAGCCTCGTGTCGGCCAGCAGGTCCACCACCCCGATCACGCCGTTCATGGGCGTACGGATCTCGTGGCTCATGTTGGCCAGAAACTGCTCTTTGACCTTCAGCGAGCGCACGGCCAGGTCTTTCGCCTGTACCACCTCCTCGTTGACCTGCTTCAACTCGGTGATGTCGCGCGCCACCCCTTCCAGACTGAGCACCTCGCCGCGCGCGTCGCGGATCAGCCGCAGATTACAGATAAACTGGATCACGGTGCCGTCTTGCCGGATGATGGGGATCTCGAAGTTACGGATGCTGCCCCGCCGCCAGAGCGCGCGGACGGCCCGGCGGCGCTTCACGTTGTAGATGTAGTAGGCGGTGATCTTCTTGCCCAGCACCTCGTCGGGCTCGTAGCCGCAGAGCTCCTTTACCGAGGGCGAGATCATGGTGATGACCCCCTTGCGGTCGGTGCGGAAGTAAACGTCTTGAAAGGACTCGAAGATGTCGCGGAACTTTTCTTCACTCTCCTTCAGCGCCAGCGCGTTCTGCTTGCGGCCCGTGATGTCGTGTGCGATGCCCGACACCTCGGAGATGCGCCCGTCGGCGAGGACGATGGGGTTGAGGAAGATCTCCCACCAGACGGGGCGGCCGTCGGTGTGCCACCGCAGCTCGTAGGTGCGGGCCTCGCCGCCGAACACGGGCCGATAGTGGTCGACGTGCGCACGGAAAAAAGGGTCGCGCGTGCGGTCGGGCGCATCTTGCAGGGTGCGGGCGTAGTTCTGATTGTTCGACGTGAGCCGCCCTTGCTGGTTGACCGACCAGATCAGGTGCGAACTGCTCTCGAAGATGGCGCGCAGGCGGGCGGTCTGGTCCTGTAGCCGCTCTTCGTCCTGTTTGTGCTGAATGGCCAGGGCGATCTGTCCCGACACGAAGTCGAGCAGCTTCAAGTCCTTGCGGTCGTAGTCGGCGCGGTTGCGGTACGAGGCGATGGCGATCACCCCCGTCAGGCGGTCCTTGACGCGCAGCGGCACGCACACCAGGATGCGGGGCGCGGGCTGAGGGGCTTCTCCGCCGGCGGGCGGCACCGGCGTCCGCAGTGGCTCTTCGCCGAAGATCATCGACCGCTGCTTTTCCAGCACCGCCGCCGCCGCCGCGTCGATCATCTCGCGCCGCGCCGCCGTGTCGGGGTGTTCGTCGGCGAAGTAGGCAAAACGCCGTCCGCCGCCCGCCGCCTGCAGCACGATGTAGAGGTTGGGGGCATGCACAGCCTGTTCTAACTCCGCGTGGATGTTCCGGTAGAGTTCGCGCAGGTTCGTGCTCTGCGTGGTCAGCGCCGCGATGGTGTGGTAGAGGCGCTGCGACCGCTCACTGCGCACCCGCTCGGTGATGTCGTGCATCACGGCGCGAAACTCGGTGGTCTTGGCCTGGTTCTCACCGTTCGATTGCCGCGTCAGGCTGATGATGACACGTACCTGCCGGCGATGCTTGGTGATCAGCGTGGTCTCGAAGCGCACGGGGCGGCCGCTCTTCCGTAGTGCTTCTAGTTGCCTCTCCACCTCACCGCGCGCGTCGGGGTGGATCAGGTCACTCAGCCGCAAGCCGCCGGCTTCGGCCCCGTCGTAGCCCAAGGTTTCGCGCCCGGCGGGGTTCATGAGGCGCAGTTGTTCGTTAGGCGCGAAGAAGACGATCATGTCGCGCGCGGTGTCCAAGAACGCCCCGAGCTGACGGTTGCTCTCGGCCAGTTCGCGGGCGGTGCGCAGCTTCTCGGTAATATCCTCGCCCACCAGCATGAGCTTCTGCGATTCGCCGGAGGCGTTGTTGAGCACCACCATGTTAAATTGCACCGTCTGCTCAGCTCCGTTGCTGGTGCGCAGGCGCTGCTCGAAGGTGCGCATCAGCCCCCCACCTGCGAAGAGGTCGTGCAGGTCGCGCGCCGCCTCCGGACCGGCCGGCCGGCCCACGGTCAGGTCGGTCCAGTTACGCCCCCGCACCGCGTCGGCCCGCCAGCCGGTCACGGCCTCGAAGTGAGGGTTGACGTAATGGATCTGCCCGTCGCGGTCGAGCTGCAGCGCCACCACCGTGGCCGTGGCCAAGGCCTCCTTCATG
>JBARYS010000505.1:0-8320 GCA_049648155.1 Catalinimonas sp.
CCTGATGGTTGTCGACGAGACGGACGCCGCGCCGGACAACGACGCGCGGCAAGACGTGCGGACCTTCCTCACGCTCGCTAAGCGCCACGCCGTGCGTGGGTTCATGACCTCGCGGTACGTACTTACCGACGTCTATCCCTACCAACTCGTGCCCGGCCACTACCGAGGCTGCGTGCCCACCGCCGGCTTACCCATAACTTGATGGCGAACTTGAACCTCAAAGACAAAGCAACGCGGACGTACGAAGCGATCGTGGTCGGCTCGGGCATGAGCGGGGGCTACGCCGCCAAAGAGTTATGCGACCGGGGCGTGAAGACGCTGGTGCTCGAGCGCGGCCGGCAGGTAGAACACATCAAAGACTACCCCACCACGAACAAGATGCCGTGGGATTTTGAGCATCGCGGTGAGATGCCCCACGCCGTGAAGGAAGCGAACCCATCGGTGGCGCGCTGCTACGCCTTTCGTGAGGACACCGAGCACTTTTTCGTCAAGGACCAGGAGCACCCCTACGTGCAGGAAAAACCCTTCGACTGGATCCGGGGCTACCAGGTGGGCGGTAAGTCGTTGCTCTGGGCGCGGCAGGTGCAGCGGTGGAGCGACCTCGACTTCGAAGGGCCGGCGCGCGACGGGTTCGCCGTCGACTGGCCCATTCGTTATGCCGACCTCGCACCGTGGTACGACCGCGTGGAGCACTTTGTGGGTGTCTCGGGCCACCAGGACGGGCTGCCGCAACTGCCCGACGGTGACTTTCTGCCCCCCTTGGAGCTGAACTGCGTGGAGCAACACTTTCAAGCGCAGATGAAGCAGCACTACCCAGGCCGCGACGTGATCTACGCCCGCTGCGCGCACCTGACAGAGCCGCGTGAGATTCACCTCAAACAAGGGCGGGGGCGCTGCATGCGGCGCGACCTCTGCCAGCGCGGCTGTCCCTACGGCGGCTACTTCAGTAGCAACTCGTCGACGATCCCCTGGGCGATGAAGACGGGCAACCTGACGCTGCGGCCCGACGCGGTGGTGCACTCGGTGATCTACGACGACCGCCTGGAGCGCGCCACGGGCGTCCGAGTGATCGACGCGTACACCAAGGAGATGGAGGAGTTCTACGCCCCGCTGATCTTCTTAAACGCCGCTGCCCTCAACACGAACTTGATTCTACTGAACTCGCAGTCGGACCGTTTCCCCGCCGGGCTGGGGAACGACAACGGGCTGCTGGGCACGCACTTGGCCTTCCACAACTACCGGGCGCGGGTGCGGGGGCGCTACGAGGGCTTCCTCGATAAAACTACCACCGGCCGCCGGCCCACCAGTGCTTACCTGCCGCGCTTCCGCAACTTGCACGCACAAGAGACCGACTTCTTGCGGGGCTACGCGGCGGGCTTCGGTGCGCACCGGGGTGTGGCACGCGACGACGGCGGCGTGGGGGCCGATCTGAAGGCAGGGCTGCTGGACGGCCGCTGGAAAGACCACTGGGACGTGGGCTCGCACATGATGGGCGAGACGATCCCAAAGGAGCAGAACCGGGTGACGCTGAGCGACCAGACCGACGCCTGGGGGATGCCGCTGCTGCGGGTAGACGTGGGCTACGACGACAACGACGAGCGGATGGTGGCCGACTACCTCGAACAGATGCGGGAGATGTTCGCGCGGGCGGGCTTCGTCGACATCCGGACCAAAGACAGCGGGCAGGCCCCGGGGCTTGACATCCACGAGATGGGGGGCGTGCGCATGGGGCGGGACCCGAAAACGTCGCTGCTCGACCGCTGGAACCGCTTGCACGCCTGCCCGAACGTCTACGTCACCGACGGCGCGTGCATGACGTCGACGAGCACGCAGAACCCCTCGCTGACTTACATGGCCCTGGCCGCCCGCGCCGTCGACCGAGCCGTGGGCGGGTAGGCGTAGCCGTGCCGCTTAAGAGCAGATTTGGACGGTAGTTCGTGAACGAACAAACAAGGCTAGTGCAGTGTCAAGTAAAAATGGTGGTTGAGACGATCGTGGATCTCCTGCCCCGGCTACCCGGCAGAAAACGCGTCCGCCCGGCCTTTAGATTAGCGGTAGCTGAACAAGTCTTTCTGCCGGGTAGTCGGAGCAGAAAAGATAATTTTTATCGACTAAGTATTATAAATGTTCGGTAGATCGTGAACAAGCGAAAGCAGACGGGGCGCCCGCTTGCAGCCGTTTGACGACTTACCGAACAAGTATATTTAACAGCCGAAAGTCTCAGTGCCTCACGCCCCGCCGAACCCCAGCGCCGCCCGCGTCCGCGCCAGCACCGGCGCGGCCAACGCTTGCGCCCGCTCGGCTCCCCGCGTCAGGGCGGCCTCTACCTCGTCGGGGCGCTGCTCGTAGTAGGCGTACCGCTCGCGGACCTCGCCGAAGCGCTCCTTCAACAGTTCGAACAACGCCTGCTTGGCGTGACCGTAGCCGTAGTTGCCCGCCAGGTAGCGCGCGCGCATCTCGGCGGTCTGCTCGGGCGTGGCCAGCAGTTGGTAGAGGGCGAACACGTTGTCACCGTCCGGATTTTTGGGCGCTTCGAGCGGCGTGCTGTCGGTCACGATGGCCATCACGTTCTTGCGCAGCCGCTTGTCGGGTTGGAACAGGTCGATCACGTTGCCGCGCGACTTGCTCATCTTCTCACCGTCGAGGCCGGGCACGGTCATCACGCGCGCGTCGATCATCGGCTCGGGCACCACGAACAGCCCCTCGCCGTAGGTGTGGTTCATGGCGCGGGCCAGGTCGCGGGTCATCTCCAGGTGCTGCTTTTGGTCCTTGCCCACCGGCACCAAGTGCGCGTCGTAGAGCAGGATGTCGGCCGCCATCAGCACGGGGTAGGTGAACAGGCCCGCGTTCACGTCGGCCAGCCGGTCGGCCTTGTCTTTGAAGGAGTGGGCGTTGGCCAGCATCGGGTAGGGCGCGAAGCAGTTCAGGTACCACGCCAGTTCGGCCACCTCGGGGCGGTCCGACTGGCGGTAGAGCAGGTGGCACTCGGCGTCGAGGCCACAGGCGAGCCAGGCCGTCGCCACCGCGCGGGTGTTCTCGCGGCGCTGGGCGGCGTCCTTGATGGTGGTCAGCGAGTGCAGGTCGGCGATAAAGTAGAGCGACTCGTTGGCGCGCCCGTCGGCGTCGGCCCGCCGCGAGAGCGCCACGGCGGGCAGGATCGCCCCCAGCAGGTTGCCGAGGTGCGGCTTCCCCGAACTCTGGATGCCGGTCAGGATTCTGGCCATAAGGAGGGTAAGGTCAAAGAAAAGGCGGCCGTAAAGGTAGAGTGCCCGCGAGCGGCCGACAACGCGCGCGCGGCCGTCCCCGTTAAGTCCACAACGAGCGGGCCGGAGTACGGACGCTCTGTGTATTTTCGCCGGGTGACGACCTCCGAGGGTAAAGAGGCGTGGGGACGCAAGCGGCCTCGGCTGATGTATCCGGAAGGAGTTGCCTGCCGCGCTCGACTCTTGTTTCGTATCAACCGTACCACTACCCTCATGCGTGCCTACTTGCGCTTTTTCCTGCTCCCCCTGGTTTCCCTCTTGTTCGTCCTGACCTCGGCCCGGGCGCAGTATCCCGTCATGGAGGTCGACCGCACCGTGCATGACTTCGGCGAGGTGCTCGAAGAGAAGGGGCCCCGCACCGCGCGGTTCAACGTGACCAACACCGGCACCGGCCCACTCTACATCATCAGCGTGGAAGAGAACTGCACCTGCATGAAGGTCACCTTCCCCCGGGGTGAGATCAAGCCCCGCGAGCGTGGCACCATCGAGGTGACATTCGACCCGGCCCGCCGCCGGGGCCGCTTCAACCAGCCGCTGCTGGTGACGACCACCGCCAACCCCACGCTGCAGATCTTTCAGGTGCGGGGGGAGATTGTGCCGCGCGTGAAGACCCTAGAGGAGACGTTCCCCGACCGCGTGGGCGACCTGCGCTTCTACTCGCAGACGCTGAACGTGGGGCGCATCGACAAGCAAGAGGTCACCACGTCGATGTTCCCCGTCTACAACGCGGGGAGCGCGGCCGTCTCGCTGGCCGACAGCGTCGGTGAAGCGGATGTCTCCTTCACGCTCGAACCCCGCTCACTGGTCCCCAATGACACGGGTATGCTGACGCTGCGCTTCCGCCCCGAGCCGGACCTCGACTACGGCTACTTCCGCCGCTCCGTATACCTGCCCTTGGTCGGCGGCGCGCGCCTGCCCCTGCAAATGATCGGCTCGGTCGAGGACGCGCCGCGCGCCCTCACGGCCGCCGAGGCCGCCCGCGAGCCCCGGCTGGAGTTGAACAGCGCGACCTACGACGTGGGCAAGGTGGCAATGGGCACCACCACGACGGCCACCTACACGCTGAAAAACACCGGAGGTAGGCCACTGATGGTCAACGAAGTGCGCCCCGCCTGCGAGTGCCTAAAGGTGATCAACCCCCCGAAGGAGATCGCCGCCGGGAGAGAGCACACGCTCACCGCGAACTTCAACACGGACAAGCGCAACGGACAGCAGCAGCACACCATCGTGCTCTACACCAACGACCCGGCGCAGCCCACCCGCCGCTTGGTGCTGAAAGGCCGCGTGGAGTAGCCGGACGTTCTAACCGCCACGACCCATCGGTTTTCTGAAGACGCCCCACCGGACCGAGGCGCTGCACTGGGGCCTACTGCTGCTGCGGGTGGGCTACGGCATCATGTTCGTGCTGCACACGGGCTGCCGAAGCTGTTGGGCGGCCCCGGGCGCTACAGCCTGCACCTACGGCGCTAATTAAGCGGGGGACTCTTCTACCAACGCGCGTACGTAGCGGGCAATATCGGCGGCCGCGTCGGGTCGTCCCATCTGTTGGATGTTGTCCGAGAGCGTCCGGCGGCGGACTTCGTCTTGCAAAAGGCCGTGCAGGGTGTCGAAAAGCGCTTCCTCGGCGGCGGCGTCCGTGACCAGCAGGGCCGCGTCGCGCCCCACCAACGCCCGCGCGTTCTTCGTCTGGTGGTCTTCGGCCACGTTTGGAGAGGGCACCAGAATGGCCGGCTTGCCGACCAGACAGAGCTCCGAGATCGACAGGGCCCCCGCGCGCGAAATCACCACGTCGGCGGCGGCGTAGGCCAGGTCCATCTCCCGAATAAAAGGCGTGGCCCGCACCCCCACCGCCTCGAAGGGGGCGGCCTGCCGCCGGCCGGTCTCTTCGTACACCTTGCCTGTCTGCCAGATCAGTTGATAGCCCGCGTCGCGGAAGCGGTAGAGCGTCTCGGCCACGGCCCGGTTGATGGTCCGCGCGCCCAGGCTGCCACCCATCGAGAGCACCACCGGGCGGTCCGGGTCGAGGTTGAAGTGCTTCAGGGCGGCCTCCCGCTTGCCGGCAATCGCGGCCACGTCGGGCCGCACCGGGTTGCCCGTCATGGCGATCTTGTCGGCCGGGAAGAACTGCTCCATCCCCTCGTATGCCACGCAAATGCGGTCGGCGGTGCGTGCGAGCCACTTGTTGGTCAGCCCCGCATACGAGTTCTGCTCCTGAATGAGCGTGGGAATCTTCAGCCGCGCGGCGGCGTAGAGCAGCGGTCCGCTGGCGTAGCCACCCACGCCCACGGCCACGTCGGGCCGGAAGCGCCGGATCACCCGGCGGGCGTGCAGCAGGCTGGTGGCCACCTTCACGGGAAAAAGAAAGTTGTCGACCGTCAGGCGGCGTTGCAGGCCGCTGATCCAGAGGCCCACGATGGGGAAACCCGCCTGCGGCACCTTCTCCATCTCCATGCGGCCACGTGCACCCACAAACATGATCTCGGTGGCAGGGTCGGCGGCTTGCAGGGCGCGGGCAATGGCGATGGCCGGGAAGATGTGCCCACCCGTGCCGCCACCGCTGATGATCGCCCTAAGCGGTGGCTTTGCGTTGGCCATGCTTCGGTTTTTTTGGTGTTAAATCGACCACTTCGCCTCGGCTCACACTCAATATGATGCCCAGAGACAGGCCCGTGAAGAGCAGCGAGGTGCCGCCCATGCTCAGCAGCGGCAGCGGCTGCCCCGTGATGGGCACCAACCCCACGGCGACGGCCATGTTGATGAGGGCCTGCAGGGCCAGCCCAAAGCTCAGCCCGGCCGAGAGCAACCCCCCGAAGGCATCCTTCGAGCGCGCGGCCACCACCATGCCCCGGTAGAGCAGCAGCATGTAGAGGAAGAGCACGCCGATGCCCCCCACCAGGCCGTACTCCTCGATGAGAATGGCGTAGATAAAGTCGGAGTAAGGGTGCGGCAAGAAGTCGCGCTGGTCGCTGTGCCCTGGTCCTTTGCCGTAGACTCCGCCGGTTGCCACCGCGATGTACGACTGCTGCGCCTGAAACGGCACCGCCTCAGGGTCGGAAAAAGCCTCTCGGTATGCCTCCACGCGCGATACGAACGTCTCGCCCCGCTGCCCGACCCATCCGGCGAGCCCCCCCGCCAGCATACCCACCATCACCAGGCCCACTAAGTAACGCACCGGCACCCGGGCGATGAACATCAGCAGCAGACAGGTGACGAACAGCAGGATGGCCGTTGAGAAATTAGAGAGGGCAATTAGGGTGCAGATCACCGCGCACCAACCCAGAAAGGGCAGCAGCGACGCCCTGATGTTGTCAATGTCCTTCTGGCGGCGGGCCATCATACGGGCCAGGTGCGACACCAGCGCCAGCTTAGCGAGGTCGGAAGGCTGAAACGACTGGCCGATCACGGGCAGGGTGATCCACCGCGAGGCGTCGTTGATGTTCACCCCGAACCGCCAGGCGTAAATCAGCAGCGGCACCGACAGCCAGAGGGCCACCGTGGAGAGGGGGCGGTAGTAGCGGTAGTCGATGCGGTGCGCCCCCCACATGAACACGAACGCCAGCAGCATCAGGCCGCCGTGCCGCAGCAGGTAATACTCGGTGTCGCCCTCCATCAGGCGGTAGGCGAGCGTGCCCGTGGCGCTGTACACCACCAGCACGCTGAGCAGACCCAGCGTCAGCACCACGCCCCAGATCACCGGGTCGCCGTGCAGGTAGCGGCTGGTCCACGACTTCAAAGCGTCGGTCATCACCGCAGGATACGCAGATTCGGTGACTTCGGTCGGCCGAAGACCGACCGAAGTCAGAGGACCGCAGACCGATGGCCGACCGCCGAAGACCGATGGCCGACCGCCGCTCCCTCCGCCGTTCGCTTACCGTGCCGTGATCTTACAAATACTCGCTTTTGCAAAGAGCCTGACATCATGCCACTCCGGCAGCAGCCGTTTGGCATACTTGAAAGGGGGCAGTTGTCAGCAGGCCGTCGGTCTTCGGTCAGCCGTCGGCGGTCGGCCGTCGGTCTGCGGTCAGTCTTCCATCTTCCGTTAGCTTCGTGGTCATGGCGCTCTCCACCCGTCGGCCCGCCCCCCGCCGCCGCCCCGCTGAAGCCTACGCCGAGGGCATCCGGCGAGGGGATCGGCTGCTGCTGAGCCAGGCCATCACGCTGGTGGAGAGTGGCCGCCCCGACGATCAGGCGCTGGCGCAGCAGGTGCTGGCCGACGTACTGCCCCTCACGGGCGGGGCGCTGCGGGTGGGCATCACGGGCGTGCCGGGCGTCGGAAAAAGCTCGCTCCTAGAGGCACTGGGCAGCCTGCTGACCCGGCGGGGCCACCGCTTGGCCGTGCTGACGGTCGACCCCACCAGTCCGGTCAGCGGCGGCAGCATCCTGGGAGACAAGACGCGCATGGAGCGGCTGGCCAACGACCCGCGTGCCTTCGTGCGCCCCTCGGCCTCGGGCGGCACGGCGGGGGGCGTGGCGCGACGTACCCGCGAGGCGATCCTGCTCTGCGAGGCCGCCGGCTATGACCTGATCTTCGTCGAGACCGTCGGCGTGGGGCAGTCGGAGTGGGCCGTGCGGCAGATGGTCGACGCCTTCGTGCTGCTGATGCTGGCCGGGGCGGGCGACGAGCTACAGGGCATCAAGCGCGGCATCCTCGAAATGGCCGACGTGGTGGCTGTCACCAAGGCCGACGGACCCAACCGCGACCGTGCCGAACTCGCCCGCCTGGAGCTACAGAGCGCCCTGCACCTCTTTCCGCCGCCGCCCTCAGGGCAGCTGCCGGTGGTGCTCACTTGCTCGGCACAGACTGACGAGGGCACCAGCGAGGTGTGGAGCCACGTGGGACAGTTTGCCGCCCGGACGCGCCGGAACGGTTGGTTTGAAGAGAACCGGCGGCGGCAGAACCGCTTCTGGCTGCACGAGACTTTAAAGCTTGAACTGCTGGATGCTTTCTACCGGGCCGACCCGGTGAGCGACGCGCTGCCCGCGCTCGAACGGGCTGTGGAGGCGGGCGAGATTCCCGTGCCCGAAGCAGCCCGCCGCCTGCTGTCGCGCTACCGGCC
>JBARYS010000506.1:0-4894 GCA_049648155.1 Catalinimonas sp.
TTACCGTTGGGACCGATCAGCCCGATGCGGTCGCGGGGCGTGATGTGTAGGTTCGCGCCGTCGTAGAGCGTGCGCCCGCCGAAGTGGAAGGTTAGGTCGTTCACCGAGATCATACCACAAAGGTAGAGAACAGGCGAGCGGACGCGCGGTCAGTGATGGGGCCGTCATTCGAGGAGTGACACTTGGCGAGTAACTCCCTCAGGCCGCGTACCGGGTGCTTCATGCCCCTGTTCTCCGTTCCGTAAGGTTTCACGTCGGAACGATGAAGCTCTTGGCCGAAACCGCCGTAGTATCGCAACATGGAAAAAGAGCAATACATCCGGACGGCGGTACGACGGGCTCGCGCCATGGGGATCACCTGCGAGGCGTCGCTCGACGACATCCGCCGGTTCGCCGGTGATTTATATGAGCACGGGGATTTGATCTGCCGGACGGTGGTGCGCGAGGCGGAGCCTACCAACCTGAATAGCCGGCTGGTGCGTTGGCCAGCGTCGCGTAATTAGCCGGTCGCCTACCTTTGGGCGCGATGCTGAAACCTGGTACCCAAGCGCCCGACCTGCACCTGCCGACCGTCGGCGACACCACCTGGCGGCTCTCGGCCACCCGCCCCGTGCAGTTTCACCTGTTGGTTTTTTACCGGGGCTACCACTGTCCCCTCTGCCGGACGTACGTACACGACCTGGACGTGACGCAACCCGAATTCGCGCGGCGTGGCGTGGAAGTAACGGCCCTGAGCTGCGACGGTCGCGAGCGCGCCGAGATGGCCCGCGACGAGTGGTATCTGCCTCGCTTGCGCCTCGCCTACGGTCTGAAAGTGGAAGAGGCGCGCCGGTGGGGGCTGTTTATCTCGCGCGGGGTGAACGACTTTGAGCCGGCCGTGTTCAGCGAGCCGGGCGTATTTCTGCTGCGCCCCGACCGCACCGTCTACGCCGTATTCGTCCAGTCGATGTCTTCGATGCGCCCCCGCTTCAACGAGTTGCTGCCCGCCCTCGACGCAATCATCGACCGCAAGCTGCCGCCGCGCGGCGGGGCCTAGGTCAGGTTGACAAATAGCTTGGTGGTGCTTTCGGTGCGGGGGGCACCTACGGCTCGGCGGTCAGTCGTCAAACGTCGGTCCTCCATCCCCGCTTCTACCCCACCCGGGCGGGCAGCCGAAATGGGTATGGGTCGCCCTCCCCGAGGCCGCCCACGGGCAGCGGACGCGCTTGGTCCGGGTCGGCGAAGGTTCCTCGCACCAGATTCCAGAGGCGCACCGGCTCCAGCAGCCGTTGCCCCGGCCCGGCCGCCGGCACCGCCAGCAGGTCGGCCACCTCGTCGCCCAGCAAGAAGCGCATGTACTGCGGCGCCAGCCGACGGGCGGCGGCGTTGGGCGTGTGGGCCTCCAACACCTTCAGCAGCGCGGCCGTCAGCGACCGCCCCTCGTCGGAGGCGCGGAACTGCCGCCGGGCGATGTGCCGGTCGAGCGCATACGCCTCCTTCAGGTTTTCGGGCAGCATGGCGTCGGGCACGCCGAGCCGGCTACCGACCACGTTCCACAGGTGCAGAAAATCTTCGCCGTCGGTCGGGTCGATGGGCACGTGCATCCGCCGCAGGCCGCGCATGGTGATGAACGAGAACGCCAAGTTGGTGCCGCCTTGGTCCTCTTGATTCACGGGCACGCCCCAGGTGGAATCCCAGCGCGGGCTCTTGCCGACGTGGTGGCGGATGGTGGCGTGCAGCAGGCGCACCTGACGCGTGGCGGCAAAGCCGGGCCCGTTTGCGGCGAAGGCGTGCGGGCGCATCACGTTCCAGACGAACTGACCGGTCTCCTGCATCCGCTTGTAGGCGTCGTCTTCCAGCCGCTTCGAGAAGGCCAGCACCTTGGCCCCGTCGGCGGCGGCGTAGCAGTAGGGTAACGTGAGCAGCCCCAGGGCCAGTCCGATCTCGGGGGCCGAGCGCTCGTAAAAACGCCGCCCCCGCTCCATACGGCGGCGGTCGGCCCAGGCGGGCAGCTCGGCGGTGGCAGCCAGGTAGTCGCGGCAGTATTCGGGATAAGCGCCGGGGTCTTCCTCGTGGCGGGCCAGCGCCTGCATCACGCGCCCGGCGTCGCCCTTGTTCTCTTCTGCAAAAATTTCCGCCACCACGGCGTCGGCGGCGGGGTCGCCGGTCTGCCGCATACGGTCCAACAGCTCGTCATTCCAGGTCTTCATTACCACTAGAACTCCCCGTCGTGGCGAAGGTTCGTCGCCGGCCGCTCGGGTTGAAGCTACCCGTCGAGCCAGGCGCGAAACAGGGGTGCTTTTTCGCGGCTTACTACCACGTCGCGTCCGGCGGCGGGTTGCAGGTGGATTTTCAGCTTGCCGTTGAAGTACTGGTGTACGCTCCCCAGCGCCTCGATGCGGGCGATGAACTGGCGGTTAAGTCGAAAAAAGTGTTGCGGGTCGAGCAACCCCTCCAGGTCATCGAGCGAGTGATCCACGGCGTACTTGCGGCCGTCCTGCGTGTAGAGAATCACCACCTTCTCTTCAGACGTGAAGTAGGCCACCTCGCGCTGGTCTACCGACAGCAGACGCTCGCCCACCTTTACCAAGAAGCGCGTCTTCCGGCTCGTTGCCGGTTGCAGGGCGCGCAGCAGGGCGGCCACGTCGAGCGGCGGCGCAGCGTAGTGGTCTCGGAACTTGCGCAGTGCCCCGTCGAGGGCCTCTTCGGTGATGGGCTTGAGCAGGTAGTCGACGCTGTTCACCTTGAAGGCCCGCAGCGCGTAGGCGTCGTAAGCCGTCGTGAAGATCACGGGGAACGCCACCCGTATCCGCTCGAAAATCTCGAAGGAGAGGCCGTCGGCCAGTTGAATATCGAAAAAGCCCAGCGTGGGCGGCGCGTCGGCGCTTTCCAAATGACCGACGGCCTCGGCCACGCTCTCGCACACCGCCACCACGCGGGCGGCGGGCGCGGCGCGGAGCACCATCTGTTGCAACCGGCGGGCGGCAGGCAGCTCGTCTTCTACAATCAGTACGTCCATAACGTCAGGCGGGAACGGGCGCTTCGACGCGCAGCAGCGGCAGGCGCACGGTGAAATCATCGTCGGTTTCGGCCACCTCCACCGCGCGGTTCGAGAGGTATCCGTAGCGCTCGCGGATGTTGCGCAGGCCTAGCCGCGTGGAGTCCTGCGGGCGCACGGCGCGGGGGTTGCGGTTGTTGCGCACCACCAAGGTATCCGCCTCGTGGCGTACCGACACCCGCAGCGGCTGCGCGCGGGCGGCCACGTTGTGCTTCACGGCATTCTCGAGCAGAATTTGCAACGCCACCGGCGGCACC
Source organism: Catalinimonas sp. (assembly GCA_049648155.1). Lineage (GTDB taxonomy): Bacteria > Bacteroidota > Bacteroidia > Cytophagales > Flexibacteraceae > JBARYS01. The sequence continues at coordinate 3,295 of JBARYS010000506.1, forward strand.
TGAACCTCGTCGCGCACCGCCTCGGGCACGTCGACTTCCACCCGCAGCGCTGCGCCGAAGCGCGTGTCGAGCAGAAAAACGTAAGCGGCCAGGAAGTCGAGTTCCTCGCGCAGGGGCACCACCTCGCGCGCGTGGGTCTGCAGCAGGTAGCGATACACGCCCGACAGTTGCTCGACGAAGCGCACCGCCAGGGCCGAATCTTCGGGAATCAGCGTCGCCAGCGTGTTCAGGTTGTTGAAGAGAAAGTGGGGGCTAACCTGCGCCCGCAGCGTGTCGAGTTGCGACTGCACGGTCTGGCGCTTCAGCCGCTCGCTCTCCACGTAGGTCTTGCGCCACTGTTCGAAGAAGTAGACCGCCTCGAAGATCGCCGTGACGGCCGTCGTGATCATCACCGCGACCGAGATGCCGCCCCACGACGGCAGCACCGGATCGGCTCGGAAGAAGAGCACCACCGCCAGCGGGTAGAGCAGCGTGAAGATGCCCACCGTGTAGGCCACGCAGCCCACCACCTGCCAGAGCATCCGCTGCGGCGTGCGGCGCAGGTCGGGGAAACGCGCCCGCAGCCGGTCGACGATCCAGCCGTTGCCGTTCCAGAGGAAGGCCGTGAAGAGCGCGTTGGCCAAGAAGAGCGCCACGTTGTAGTCCCAGTCGTCGCTGCGGAAGCCGCCGAAGAGGGCGGCGATCGCCACGCCCATCGCCGGAATGCTCACCAGTTGCACCCGTACGGATTTCGAGAGGCCCCAGCGCATGACTACTTGAGTTTGATGTTGAGCGTCTGTGCGCCGCTGTGTTCAAAGGCACATTCGTCGAAATCGGGCGCGCTGAACGTGATCTTGGGGTTTTGCGAGAAGCCGTAGCCCTCTTTCGGCACGCCCACCAGATTGCTGTCCATCTCGCCGTTGCCGTTCTCATCGTGATAGAGCGACACGGCGTACGTCCCGGCCGGCACGTCCTCGAACTTGATCTGGGTCGGGTCGCCCGAGGTGGCAAAGATGCCGCGCTTGAACGACGTTTCGCTCTCCAGCCACCCTTCGGCCTGGTTGTAAATCGCCACGTAAACCTTTCCCTTCTGGGTTTCCAAACCGGAGATACTCAGGGTTAGGGTACCCTGGGCGCGTACGCTCGACGCGGCAGCGAAACAGAAGAGGGTGAGGCAGATGATTTTTTTCATGAAAAGCGAGTGTAAATGAAAAGACTGAAAAATTGGAGACGGGGGAAACCGTCGTGTGGTTATGGGACAAAGCTGGGCCACGCCCGCCGTACCGCAAGTGCGCCGCCTACCGAACCGTCCGACGTATGGCCCCAACCGGCGGCCCCCTCTACCGAAACGTCGTGGTGGGCTTGTCTGATGCGCGGCCGTTTACGTACCTTTTCACCCCACGCGCCTTAAACCATGAAAACTTACCTCTTCCTCTGCTGCCTTTTTGCCGCCCGCCTCCTCGCCGCGCAAGACATTGTGGCCCGCGAGCAAGACTTTCTGATGGAAGGCAAGCCCACCAACGCTCTCGTGGCCCGCGTTGAGGGCAACCACGACTTTCTCCGGAAGCAGTGGATCAACTTTGCCGACAAAGAGCTGGAGGTGAAGCTCAAGCGCGACGGC
>JBARYS010000507.1:0-3678 GCA_049648155.1 Catalinimonas sp.
GAGATCAGGTTGTAGAGGTGCGGTTGGGTGAATTTGGGTTCGTCGCTCTCGTTGTGGCCGTGCCGCCGGTAGCAGACCATGTCGATGAAGATGTCGCGGTTGAACTTTTGGCGGAACTCCACGGCCAGCTTCGAGGCGAACACCACCGCCTCGGGGTCGTCGCCGTTCACGTGCAGCACGGGCGCGTCGATAGCCTTAGCCACGTCGGTGCAGTAAATGCTCGTGCGGGCGTCGTCGTAGTCGGTGGTGAAGCCCACCTGGTTATTGATCACGAAGTGGATGGTGCCGCCGGTGTAGTAGCCGGCCAGCCCCGACATCTGCGCCACCTCGTAGACGATGCCCTGACCTGCGATGGCCGCGTCGCCGTGCAGCAGCACCGGCATGATCCGGTCGAAGTCGCTCTCGTACTCGCCGTCGCCCTTGGCGCGGGCAAAGCCTTGCACCACGGGGTTGACCGCCTCCAGGTGCGAGGGGTTGGGTGTGAGCTTGACGTAGACCTGCGCGCCGTTGGGTGTGGTGACCTCGCTGGCGTAGCCCATGTGGTACTTCACGTCGCCGTCGCCCATGGTCAGGTCGGGCTGGGCGTTCCCTTCGAACTCGCTGAAGATGTTTTCGTAGGTCTTGCCCATGATGTTGGCCAGCACATTCAGCCGGCCCCGGTGCGCCATGCCGATCACGATCTCGCTCACGCCCAGATCGCCCGCGCGGTTAATCACGGCGTCGAGCGCGGGGATGGTGGTCTCGCCCCCTTCGAGCGAGAAGCGCTTCTGGCCGATGTACTTGGTGTGGAGGAAGTTCTCGAACACCACGGCCTCGTTGAGCTTTTCGAGAATGCGCTCCTTCTCCTCGCCGGCCGGGTCGAAGGCGAGCGACTCTTGCTCGGCTTTTTGCTTGAACCAATCGAGTATGCTCGGCTCGCGAATGTAGGTGTACTCGAAGCCGACCGTGCCCTCGTAGATCTGCTTCAGCGCCTCGACGATCTCGCGCAGCGTGGCTTTGCCGATGCCGATCTCCTCACCGGCGGCAAACGAGGCGTCCAGGTCACTTTCGGTCAGGTTGAAGTCCGCCAGGTCGAGCAGGGCGCGGTGGTTGCGGCGCGGGCGCACGGGGTTGGTCTTGGCGCGCAGGTGCCCCCGCGAGCGGTAGGCGTGAATGAGCGCGCGCACTAAGGTCTCTTTGTCGGCGATGGTGTCCACCTGAGCGGGGCCCACGCGCGGCTCGATGCCGTCGAGGGCCGCGCCGTTGCCGTTCGTCGGGCCGCCCCCGGGGTGTGCTTCGCCGTACTGCCGCGAGAACTCAAAGCCTTCGAAGAACCGCTTCCAACTGATGTCGACCCCTTCAGGGTCTTCTTGGTACTGGTGATATAGCCCGTCGATGTAGCTTACGTCGGCGTTGCTGAGGTATGAGTAGGTGTCCATGCGAAAAGTTTACGAACGCAAAGGTAGGAGAATCCCCAAGGGGGATATAACCCCACATGCGTGTACGCGAATATTGTTGAGAGTCACGTGTAAGAAGTCGTAAAAAGTAGCGAAATTTTTACCCACCGCGCACAAAATCATTGAGCCCGGCGTAGGGCGGTGTCAGGGCACCGTCGCGTGTCACGGTAGCCCGCGCGATGATCCCCTCGGGGTCGCCGCCGAACAGTGCGGGCAGCACGTTGTCGAGCAGTTGCCGCCCGAAGTCACGAGAGGCATCACGGGGCAGTTCCGAAGGCAAGTTGTCGACAGCCATCACCGTCACATGGTCGTCGTCGCTGAAGGGTGCCCGCAGTTGGCCCGTGGTGCGGTCGTAGTCGTAATGCGGCTCGCTGATGGTCGTGGCACGGCGTGTGGTGGGCACCGACCCTTCGATGTCGCACGTGATGTCAGCGATGACCCGCAGCCTGAAGTCAGCGCGCCCCACGTCCTCTTTCGTGAACAAGGCAGGCGCTTGCGGGTCCCAGAAGGCGGCAGCGATGAACAGGTCGGCCACCGGCAAGAAACGCCCGAAGGTAGAGCGGACCGCCCCAGGGTGATGATAGAAATAGACGTCGTTCCACTCCTTACCGTCGCGGCGCTCGTGGTAGTCGCGCGACGACAGCAGGGCATACACCGGCTCGTCGTACGTGCGCGTCCGCAGCTCCTCGGCCGATACCCGCCGCAGGTGGATGCCGTCCAGCACCTCGGCCACGCCCTTCCCGACCCGGCCGGTGCCGGTCACGACGATCTTGATGGGGGCAAGGTCCACCTTTTGTAACTCCTCGTCCATCTCGCGGCGGTCGAAGCACTGGTGCGCCGGCTTCAGCGCGTAGCGCCCCGTACGTCGCCCCCAGGTCAGGAGCGCGTTGTAGGCTCCCACGATGCCCGCGTACCTACCAAAGGCGATGATACGCCGCCCCTCGGGGTCGGTGAGGTGTTCGTAGTCCACCAGCGTCACGCCTTTGTCGAGCACGGCCCGTAGCAGATCGCGGTTATAGGGTTGCGCTTTGGTGGTGTGCGAGAAGAAGAAGTACGTTTTGCCCGGCAGCAGGCGGCTCACGCGGACCTCCTTCACACCGAAGATAAAGTCGCACGCCTCCAGACTCTCCACCACCGGGATGCCCGCGTCGCGGTAGGCGGCATCTTCAAAACAGCGGACCCGGCTGGTCTGCACGACCACCTCCGCGCCGGGATAGGTCCGCATCAACTCTACGCACTGCGCCGGTAGCAACGGCACTCGACGGTCGACCGGCACCTTGCCCTCGGACCGTACGCCGATGGTGATTTTACTCATACTCGTTGCGATACCCCAACCAGGCGGGGATCTTTTCCGTTGAAGACGCTATAAACATTTGAAGAAAATTCATGGATAATAGCTTTATGTTCTTGTGTGTCGCCTGGTCGGTCTATCTCGGACTGAACCTACTCTTGTCGGCCACCGCCTGGTACCGGCGCGCCCTTTGGGTGCGGGTACTTTGGCTCCTTCCCCTGCCGGCGTTGCTCTACCTGCACTTCAGCACTCCGGTGGCTACCCTGATTCACTTCAGCTTGGTCTTCCGGCTGGCGGCCCTGATGCTGATGTGTACCGGTGGTGCCGTCCTCCTGATGGCTTTCGTGCGCCGCTACTACTCTTTCAAGTCCGTGAAATTTTTCCGGCGTTTTGAGGTGTGGCGATTTACGCAGTTTTCTACCACCGCCGGTTTGCTCTTGTTTGTCAGTGGAGTACCCATCTACTGGCCCACGGTACTCAACTTTTGGGTCGTATCTCTGGTGGGCGTATATGCTTTGGTCCACTATCTCCTGCAAACGCGTCGCCGTGTTCGCCCTCTCAAGGCCCGGACGGTTATGGTCGGGGCCACGCCTGACGCCGCCTGACGCCTCACCATCAGACACAAAAAAGCCCCGTGGTCAACGGGGCTTTTTTATTGTCATGTTGATGCCGGCCCTAACCTTAGCGGCTGAGTTTCATCTCCACGCGGCGGTTCTGCTGCCGCCCTTCGGGGGTTGAATTCGTAGCCGCCGGCTCGGATTCGCCGTAGCCTTTGGACGACAACCGGCCGGCAGGAACGCCGTTCTGCACGAAGTAGTCGTACACCGCACGCGCACGCTGCTGCGAGAGACCTTGGTTGTAGGCGTCGGAGCCGATATTGTCGGTGTGGCCGGCGATCTCGGCCGTCATCGACTCGTTCTTCTTCAGGAAGTCGATGGCCCGGTTCAGTTC
>JBARYS010000508.1:0-2606 GCA_049648155.1 Catalinimonas sp.
ACCCAGGCGCGGTACGGCTCGATGAAGTCGTACACCATGCTCTTTTGGTTGTAGTCGTCGCGGTGCAGGAAGCCCACGTACGGGTCGAGCCCGGCCAGCATGAGCGACTTCTCGGTGCGGGCGTAGAGCACCCCGTAGCCGTAGTTCAGAAAGGCGTTGAAGGCGTCGAGGGCGGGGCGGCTGCTGCGCCCGGCGAAGCGGTAGGGGGCGGGCAGCAAGTGGCTGAGCGTCTCGAAGTAGAGGCGACCCGCCGTGCCCTCCAGCCCCCGCAGCGTGTCGGCCACGTCGTCGACCCGCTCGGCGGCCAGCAGGTCGAGTGACGCCCGCAGGTGTTCGAGCTTGCCCACGCGCCCGTCGAGGTACTCGGCCTGCTTGGCGCGGTGCTTCTTGAGGTCCTTCAAGAACGCCACCTGGTGTTGCAGCTTCTGTCCCACCCACTGCCGCGTGTAGCGCAGCGCCTCCGGCCCCAGGCTGGCCGCCAGTTGGCGCTTGCGGATGCGCGTGGTGCTGCCCAAGCGGCTGTGCCAGACGCGCCCCAGCGGCTGCCCGCTCCGCTCCGAGAAGACGATGTCGACGTTGTGCCGCAGGGCCAGCCGCACGGCGTCGGTGCTGAGCGCCCCGGCGGTAGTCATGACGATAGAGCGCACCTTGGCAGCGGCAAACTGGTGGATCTGCGCGGGCACCTCGGCCTCGCCGTCGCGCTGCGGGGGCACGCGCACTTCAAACATCTCGTCCTTCACGTGCAGATAGGTACCGAACGAATTGAGGTAGAGGTGCATCAGGTGTGGCGTTGCTGCTCTTCGCGGACGATGCGCCGCAGCGCTTCCTCGTCGGGCAGGTTGACCAGGTAGCGGCTGACGAACACGGCCTGGGGCAGCCCACCGGTGGCGTACCGCACCAGCGCGTCGTCCTTCTGCGCACAGAGGATGATACCGACGGGCGGCTGGTCGCCTTCGGTCATCTCCTGCTCCCGGTAGTAGTTGAGGTAGACGTTCATCTGACCAGCATCGCTATGACTAAACTCCCCCAGTTTCAGGTCGATCAACACATGGCATTTCAGAATGCGGTGGTAGAAGACGAGGTCTACACGGTAGTGCGTGTTGCCGAAGGTCAGCCGCTTTTGCCGCGCCTCGAAACAGAAGCCCCTCCCAGCTTCCAGCAGAAAATCTTGCAGGTGGTTGATGATGGCTTGTTCCAGATCGCTTTCCTGAAACACGGCCCGCTCGGGAAAATTGAGGAATTCCAGCACGTACGGGTTGCGCAGCACATCGGCTGGTGGCGGTAGCACGTCGCCCTTCGCCTGTTCAAGTACCGCTCGCCGGTCGGTCGAAAGCCCCGTACGCTCGAAGAGGAGCGTCGCCATGGCCCGCTTCAGGTTGCGGACACTCCACTGATTTTTGAGCGTCTGCATCTCGTAAAAGGCGCGCTTCAGGGGTGCGTCGGCCTTTAGCAACTCGATGAAGTGCGAAAAGCTCAACCGCTCAAGTAGGGGTTGCGGAGGTGTTTGCCACTCAGGTTGAACGACCTCCCCTTTCTCCGAAGACCGAGACGCGCTTTTCGGAAGAAGGCTCTTGAATTCATCAGACAGTGTCTGATGAATTTGCGGATAAGTCAGAAAGAACTGCCGGGAGAGCCTAAGATTGGTTTCCGACATACCCCGTATCGAAGCTTTCCGGCACCGGTCAGCCAATTCCCCCAGCACCCGCTCGCCGTAGGCGGCCCGGTCGGTGCCTTGCTGTTCGTAAGCCACGATGTAGCCACCAATCACCCAGTTGCGCAGGGTCAGGGCGGTGTTCACCTGCCGGGCAGCCTGCGCGGCGAAGTGCCGGTGAACGCCCGCGATGGCCTCGGTCAGTTGCGTCAGATCGTGCATCATGCGTCGGTAGGTACGTCGAGAGCACGGATGGCCCCGTAGCCCCGCGCCGCCGACTTCCCCAGCCCGATGCCGTCGGGCAGCCGAGCGTTAGTGGTGAACGTGCCCAGGAAGGCCAGCATCCGCTGGTTCTTGAACTGCGTGTGCGTCTCGCGCAGCCGCGTCCGCGCCACGATGCGGTGAGACTCGCGGTGCCCCACGGCGGTGAAGAACGCCAGGATGTTCGGCTTCAGGATGCTGGTCAGCAGGGCGGGACGCTCGGCGGGCGGCTTCTCCTGGTAGACGGCGTAGTTGCGTTGGTTCAGGGCCATCCAGCGCGTCTGAAAGCGGTACTCGTACAGCCCGTCGGGGTCGACGCCCACCGGGTGGCGGCGCTGCGTCAGGTTCTTCTCCCGCACGGGGTAGGTGCGGCCGTCGAGCGTGATCTCGCCCACGCGCAGAAACAGCTCGCTCATCAGCGCCGCGCCCTCACCGAGGCCGACCAGCGTCGGCACGCCGCCGAGCACCTTGTACTGCACCAGCGGGTAGCCCTGCCGCGTACGGCCGTCCTCGTAGTGGTTGTGCAGCAGCGGCGAGTGCTCGCGGAAGAGCGTCCCGAAGTAGCCCCGCAGCTTGTGCCCCGCCGAGGGCGGCAGGTGCAGCTCGGGGAAGGCGCAGGTGGCGACCATTGTCGTACTCGTCGATGAATCTTGCTTTGCCATTCTATGCCTTCTCTCCCCGTGGGGCCGTTACA
>JBARYS010000509.1:0-4110 GCA_049648155.1 Catalinimonas sp.
GATCACCTCGTTGGTTACCAGCAAGCCGCCCGGCGGCAGCAGCGCGGCCACGTGGGTAGCCTTGCCGCCGGGGGCACCGCAGAGGTCCAGTACCCGCCCGGGGGGGCCGCCGACGACCTTGCCGAGGGCCGCTTCGAGCATCTGCGAGGAGGCCTCCTGCACGTAGTAAGCGCCGCCGTGCCACCACGGGTCGAGGGCAAACGCGGGCCGCGTGGGGAGGTAGCGCCCGGCCACCGACCAGGGAACCGGGACCAGCCCGGCGGGCGGCGCAATCTTGTCGGGTTGCAGACGCAGACTGACGGGCGGCGGGGCGGTGAGGCTGTCTAAAAAAGCGGCGTGATCGGTACCCAGACGGGCTTGCATCCGGGCGACAAAGGCGGGCGGCAGGTTGAGCACGCAGTAAAGGTAGGGCCTCCCAAACGGGCTGCGTACCTTCCCAGAGTCAACTTCATGTCTGCCTATGATTACCAAGATCGAGATCGACGGCTTCAAGACCTTCTCGACGTTCGAGATGGAGTTCGCACCGCTGACGGTCATCGCCGGCACCAATGCCTCCGGCAAGAGCAATCTGTTCGACGCGTTGCATCTGCTCTCGCGGCTGGCCGAGACCGAGCTACGGCAGGCTTTTCGCGAACAACGGGGCGAAGCCATCGAGCAGTTTACGCAGTACGCCCCGGGCCAAATTGCCGAGCAGATGACGTTCGCCGTCGAGATGCTGGTCGACAAGCGCGTGCGCGACAACTGGGGGGCGGAGGCGACGCTCAAGTACACCCGTCTGCGCTACGAGCTGATGCTACGTCGTGAGCAAAACCAAAAGGGAATCGACGACCTGAAGGTAGCCTACGAGCATCTACGACGCATCCCTACCGGTGATGACCTGTGGATGCGGCAACACGTGGATAAAGCGTACGTGGAGAGCCGACGGCCCAAAGTGGTGACGGGCAAACGTAGTAAGGCTTACATCCAGACCGATACCCACGAAAACGGCACGGTGACCATCAAGCTACCGCAAGACGGTAAGGCGGGTGGTCGAGAGACGCCGGCCAACGTGGTGTCGCAGACAGTTCTAAGTGGCATCAACTCGGTAGACTTTCCGCACGTTTACGCCGCCAAAGAGGAGATGCGCAGTTGGCGTTTTCTGCGTCTCAACCCCGAGCAACTGCGCAAACCGAGCGAGTATCTGGCTCCCACGCGCATCGCCCCCGACGGCCGGCACCTGGCTGCCGCCCTGCACCGCATTGAACAAGAAGACGCCTACCTGCTCCGGATGATCTCCCGTCGCCTCAACGAGCTGCTGCCCAACCTGACGGAAGTACGCGTGATTGACGACCCAGCCACTCAAAGGTACCTGATCACGCTGCTCGGCATCGACGGGCGTACGTTTTCGTCGCGCGTACTCTCGGAGGGCACGCTTCGTCTGCTGGTGCTCTGCGTGCTGCTCTACGACCCGGCCTACCACGGATTGACCTGTTTTGAAGAACCGGAAAACGGCGTCCACCCCTTGCGGCTGCGTACGACGGTCCAGTTACTCAAAGACCTTTCGGTCGATTTTTCCGAGCCCGACGACCCGCTGCGGCAAGTAATCGTCAACACGCACTCGCCGGTGCTGCTGGGGGCTTTGCGATCGGATCGAGAAGAGACGCACGACGACCGTAAGGTTAGGGTATGGTTCTCTAAGCTCGTCACCCGGGTTCAGGGGCACGGTCCGAATCGTCGCATCAAATTTCAGACGACCAAGGCCCTCCCCGTGCAACTCACCGGCCAGACGATGATTCCTCACGATGACTTTACCAACGAACAGCGGTTGGCCCTTGCCGAGGCCATCCGCTACTTGCAGAGCGTCGATACCGAGAACATCTCGCCCCAGCCGGCATGAGTAACGTACTGCTGACGGGCCTGTTGACCGAGGGCACCACCGACGCGGCCTTCGAGGCGTTCCACAACACCTACGAGCGGCAGCACTTCCGCTACACGCCCGCCAATCAGAAGGTAGGCGAGTCGACGCTGCGCGTGTTTCAGAGCTGGTATCCCACCTTCCTGCACCCGCTGGTGCGGCAAGGAACGTACGCGTTGATGGACGCCCCCCTGCGCGCGGCCTTCGGCTTTCCCGACCCGCACCCGGTCGTGGGGTGGCCGGCTCCCCGGGCGCTCACACTGCGCAAGCACGTGCTGCGCCTGCTGCCGGGCCGCCGCCGCCCCTACCACTTCACAAAGGTGCCGAACCGGACGTACAAGCAGGGTTACGACCTCGAAAAGCTCGGCCCTGAGGGAGCGGCCGAGTCGGCGCACGCGTATCACGTTTGACGGCCGTCGGCCGTCACATCAGAATATCATTCTCCGGCTGGGCCTTCTCGGGCAGTTCGGTCTCGTCGAGCATGTCGCGCAGGTCGATCTCGATGGTGCGGCAGAGGGCCGACATCGGCACGTCGTTGATGTAGTTCTCGAAGGGGTCTTCGCTGTTGTCGCCGACCACCTCGATGGTGACGAACACCCAAGAGATCAGCACCGAGAAGGGCACCGTCATCCAGACCGTGGTGGGGCCGTCGAGCCGGGCGAACTCACCCACCAGTCCAAGGGGCAGCAGCAGACAGAAGATCCAGACGAAGACGCTGCTGAAGAAGGCGTACTGCCGGGGGAAGGGAGTGTTCTTGATGCGCTCGCACTTGCCCTGCAGGTTGTAGAGCTCTTCGAGCGTACCCATCATGTCGACCTGCCGGTAGACGTCGAGCGCGCCCCAGGCGACCAGTTGCCGCAGCGCCCGCCCCTGGTTCTTCACGAGGTGCGTGTCAGCGTTGACGCGCCGGATCACGTCGGCGTACTCGTCGTCGTCCAGAAACGCCCCGATCTGGAACATGCACTCACGGTCGTTCTCAAGCTTCAGGTCGGGCACGTAGCTCAGGTTATCGCGTTCGAGCATGGTGGTGCGGCGCAGTTGCATCCGCAGGGCGTTGATCCAGGCCAGGTGGCGGTAGATCAGCCGCCGGTGCGTGTGGGCGCGCTCCTCGTCGGTCCAGTCGTCGAGGTCCACGTAGGTGAGCACCTGGTTGGCCCACGTGCGGCTGTAGTTGACGATGCCGCCCCAGATCTTCCGCGCCTCCCAGAAGCGATCGTACGACTGGCTGTTTTTGAACCCGACGTAGAAGGCAACGGCGATGCCGATGGTGCTCACCGGCAGAAACGGAATGCTCACGTTGACGCCGCGCGGCAGCAGCAGGTAGTAAGCGGCCGTGACCACGGTAGCCCAAACCGTAAAACCAATCAGGTTCTTCCAAGCAAACTTCCAAACCAGCGACCAGCGGATGTTGCGACGTACGTACATGGGTTGCTTGATTAGTTGGTCTTTTGGTCGCTTGGTCTTTCGGTCACTTGGTCTTTTGATTGATGAATTACGCCAGGCGGTCCGGACCGATAGATGAGGTAAAATGCAGAGGCTGATGCACGGAAGAAAGCCCCCTGGACCGCATCACGAAACCAAGCAACCAAGCAGTCAAAGCATGATTTCGTCTTCGTAGCACCAGCCCCACTGCTCGCCGGGTTCGATGCTGCGCATCACGGGGTGACCGGTGGCGTGGTAGTGGGCGGTGGCGTGCTTGTGGGGTGACGAGTCGCAGCAGCCCACGTAGCCGCACGTCATGCAGACGCGCAGGTGTACCCAGCGGTCGCCGGTTTGCAGGCAGGTTTCGCACCCCTGGGCGCTGGGCGTAACGGGCTGAATGTGGTCGGTATGCGTGCAGGGCGTGTCGGGCTTGGGAACAAGCGTGACGGTAGCGTTCGTGTCGATCCAATCGGCATGCTGCTTCGGCATGGGAGGCAGCACGGGCAAGGAAGCGTTGCCGGCGTTGGGCACGTCGGTCGTGCGGAACAGTTCGGCGGCGCGGATGAAGCTGTCGGCGTCGCCGGCCACCAGCACCGTGTCGCCGGGGTGCAGGGTTACCTTGCCGCGCGGCTCGCGGATGGTTTCGCCGTCGCGGTCGATCTGGATCACGTGCAGCATCCGCTCGTCGAGTTGTAGCTCGGCCAGCGTACGGCCCGCCACGGCCGTGGCGGGCCGTACGGTCACGGTGCGCGTCGAGAAGCACTCGTCGCTCCGCTCGCAGGCCACGGCGGGCG
>JBARYS010000510.1:0-2326 GCA_049648155.1 Catalinimonas sp.
CGAGGCCCGCTAACCCGAAGGGCACCGCGGCCATTGCCATCTTTTTGCCGGCGCTGCCCAGGCGGCCGAACACCTCACGGCGGGTGGCAGCTTTCAGGTCCTGCGCGTCGGCGGTCTGGTTGATAAAATCGAAAATGGTCATGTTTCTTACTTAGAAAGGAGAGAGATTAGGAAGGAAGTTGGCTGGCGTCGATCTCGGTGACGATAAAGGATGCCGCCGCCTGCAACACCTCGGCGGGCGTACGGACCACGTCCAGGCCGTTGTCGGTCGTCACGATGTCGTCGCCGGCGAACGAGCGCGGGTTGCTATCCAAGATGCTGCGGATGGCCGCCGCGTGGCGCGCCTCGACCGAGACGATCTTGCCCGCGATGGTCAGCAGGTCGGCGCTCATCAGCAGCCGTCCGGCCCCATTGTATGCCGACACGCCGAGGTCCTCGAACGTCTTGGCGGCTCCCAGCACGCTGGCGCGGTCTGAGAAGTCGATGGAGCTGAAGTCTACCTCCAGGGCGGGGATGGCGTCGTTTCCGATGGCCGCCTTAAGGAACTCGCGGTGAGCCACCTCGTGCTTCCGGAGGTCCTCCAGAATCACCATCTCGCTGCTGCTCATGTTGGCGTAGGGCGTGGCCATGACGGCGGTGTAGAAGGCAGCTTCGAGCTGTTCGAGCGCGTAGGCATAGTTCAGCACGCCGGTGTCGCCCGCGCCGAGTCGGGCCTTCATCGGCTCCGGGTCGTCGTCGCCGCACCCGGCCACGATTAGTCCCGCGACGGCCATCGTGGCGCCGCTGTACTTCAGGAAATCGCGGCGCGAGGGCCGCACCACTTCTTTGTTGTTTTCAAACATGCGATGTTGGTTAAAAATAAACGAGATGGGAAAGGTAGTGTATTATTAATTCGGGCGGCGCGCGAAAAAGGTGCCGGCGGCACATGACGAACGGGCGACTCGGAACAGAAATAAGGGGCCCGGCGCACGCGCGTGCCGCCGGACCCATCTCACTCCCCTAGTCTTTAATACGATTAGTTAGGCAGCACCACGGCGTCGAGTACGTGGATCACGCCGTTCGACTGCACCACGTCGTACGTCGAGATGTTGGCCACCTGCCCGCGCCCGTCCTTGAGCACGATGTTGCGCTCGCCGTTCATCATGGCGTACAGTTCGCCGCCGGCCACCGTCTTGAGCGTCGCCGTGCCGTTGCCCCGCTTGATGGCCTGCTCCAGCGCGCGGGCGTCCATTCGGCCCGGCACCACGTGGTAGGTCAGCACGCCCTGTAGCTTCTTCTTGTTCTCGGGCTTCAGCAGCGTCTCGACGGTGCCCTCCGGCAGGTTTTCGAACGCGTCGTTGGTCGGCGCGAACACCGTGAAGGGTCCCGCGCCTTGCAGCGTTTCGACGAGGTCGGCGGCCTTCACGGCAGCTACCAGTGTGGTGTGGTGTTCGGAGTTGACCGCATTCGCCACGATGTTCTTCTGCGGGTACATGGCTTGTCCGCCCACCTTGACGGTCTGCGCTTGCGCGGTGAGGCTCACGGCCCCGGTGGTGAGAAGTATGGTGAAGAGGTTTATTGCACGTTTCATATCGGTAGTGATCGTTGTGGGTTGGGAAACATTTGGCAGACCTACGCGCCTTCCGCCGGGGTTGGACTTCGACGTTCCGAAAAAAGTGAAGATTCCCGGGGCGGCGGGGGGAACAGAGGCGGGCCGGGGGCCGTAATCAATCGCGTGCCCGGTGGTTAATTGGAGGACTCAGACGGGCCGCGCCGCGCCCGGCGAGGACGATTACCTAACTTTTCGGCCTCTTTCCACCACTTCTCACCCTTTGCATGGCCCAGATCAGTCCACAGGAACAAGAGATTACCCGTTTGTTGCGTGCGGGTGACCCCCGGGCCATGACGCTGCTCTACGACCACTACGCGCCGACGCTCTACGGCGTGGTGCTGCGGATGATCCAGTCGGAGGCCGCCGCCCAAGACGTACTGCAAGAGAGCATGATTAAGATCTGGCGCTACCGCAACCGCTACGATTCAGGGCGGGGGCGCTTGTTCACCTGGATGCTGAACATCTGCCGCAATACGACCGTCGACGCCCTGCGCTCGGGGAAGTTTTCAGTAAACCCTAAAGTCCGGATGCCGGAGCCCGACGTACGTGGTCAAAAGGGAGCTTGGGCGGAAAACAACGTCGACGGCATCGGACTGGAGAACGTCCTCGGGCAGATCGACGAGAAATACCGCACGGTGGTCGACCTGATCTACTTGCAAGGTTACACGCAGCGGGAGGTAGAAAAAGAGCTGAACATTCCGCTGGGAACGGTGAAGACCCGCGTCAAGATCGCCC
>JBARYS010000511.1:0-1611 GCA_049648155.1 Catalinimonas sp.
GGCGAGATGCTGCCCGACGTGTCGCCGTCCATCGTGGCGTAGCCCACGTCGCCCTCGCTGCGGTTCGAGGTCGCCATCAGCAGCGCGCCGGTGGCGTTGGTCAGCATCCAGATGGCGGGCGAGCGCACTCGTGCCTGGATGTTTTGCAGCGTCACGTCGTCGCGCTCCCACGTCAGCGGGCGGCCCAGTGCCCGCTCCACCTTGCGCGTGTAGCCCGCCACCTCCTCGTCGATGTTCCAGGCCGAGAAGGTGGCCCCGAGCGATTCGGCCAGCCCCTGCGCCGAGTCGTAGGTCGCCTCCGACGAGTTGACCGTGCCCTGGTAGGCGCAGTGCAGCAGCCGCTCGGTCAGGTAGGCGGGGCGTTGCGCGTCGGGCAGGTTGTGGAGGGCGGCCAGCTCCGCGTCGGAGAAGCGGTTCAGCTTCTCGGCAAAGGCCCCCGCGCCCAGTTCGCCCACGCCGCGCCGCACCATTTCGGCCACCAGCACCGCGCACGCCGACGAGTCGGCCCCACCGCTGAGCGAGAGCACGAAGCCCCGGCTGCGGCTCTTGCGGAGGTAGTCGAACAGGGCCAGCGGCACCACCTTAGCAAACTCACCGCACTTGTCGTCGGCGTAGGGCGCGGCCGAGGGGGCCGGCGCGGCGGGGGCGGCGTCAAGGTCTACCGACCGCGTGACCAGCACGACGTCCCGGAACGAGAGCAGCGCATTGCGGCGCACCATCCGCCCGTGCTGGGCGATCATGACCTCGCCGTCGTAGATCATCCTGCCCGCCTCGTTGCCCAGCAGGTTGGCGTAAACGTAGGCACAGCCGAAGTCGCGGCTGCCTACCAGCACCAGCTCCTCGCGCAGGTGCGTCTTGCCGAAGGCGAAGTGGCTCGCGCTGGGGTTCAGCACCACGTCCGCGCCCCCCCGGTCGGCCAGGTGGTAGCCGGGGCGGTCGGCCCCGTGCCAGGCATCTTCACAGATTTCGAAGCCGATGCGCACGCCCCCCGCCTCGAACAGCACGTCGCCGAGAGGGTAGTCGCGCCCCGCCAGACCGATCTGCTCAGTCACGCCCGCCGGCCAGGGCGTAAACCAGCGCGGCTCGTAGTGCACCCCGTCGAGGGCCATGAACTGCTTGGCGTAGAAGCCCAGCAGCTCGCCGTCGTGTACGAGCGCGGCGCAGTCGTAGGTGCGGCCCGCCCACCGCACCGGCACGCCGACGGCCACGGTGATCCCACGGCAGTCGGGCAACAGTTCGAGCAGCAATGCGAGCGCGCGTTCGGGTACCCAGTCGCTCAGGAAGAGGTCTTCGCAGCCGTAGCCGGTGATGCAGAGTTCAGGCAGGCAGAGCACGTCGACCCCGGCGGCGCGGGCCTCCCCGAGCGCCCGGCGGATGTTTCGGAGGTTGTTCGTCCAGTCGATGGGCGTCTGGTTCAGGGCCGCGCCGGCGAGCGTACGGGTGCGCATGGCGGATGCTTCGGGTCGTATGGAAAAGTGGGCTTGGGGGGAGCGTCGAGCCTTCGGCGGCCCCTTTAGAGCGTGTTTGGACTTTACGCTTTGGGCTGTTCTTGCCCAATTTCATGCTGCGCTTCCTCGCGCTTCGATCACGTAGCTTGGGCTACGCTCGACT
>JBARYS010000512.1:0-2371 GCA_049648155.1 Catalinimonas sp.
GTGCAGAGAGCGGCCGGCGCCAAACTACTTGCTAAAATGACGAAGAATCGGGACGAACGATAGCGCATCGTGTGGCTTTTTGTGATGTTTTGAACGGAACCGCCGCCGCGGCACCTCCATCCCGAGGGGAAGACAAACCAAGAGGTCGGGCCGCGCGTTCGGAAAGAATGTTTACGTCACATACGGAGAACGCTCCCTCCCGGCCTTTGGCCGTGTTCGGCGCGGGGCTGGTCGGGTCCCTGCTGACCCTCTATCTACGACAACGCGGCCTGCCGGTCGACGTCTACGAACGTCGGCCCGACCCGCGCCGTGCCGACGTGCCCGGCGGGCGCTCCATCAACCTGGCGTTGAGCGACCGGGGTCTGCGGGCGCTGGCGGGGGTCGGCCTCGACGAGGCCGTGCGCGCGTTTGCCCTGCCCATGCGGGGGCGGATGATCCACGACCCGGCCGGCCACCTCACTAAACAACCTTACGGCACGGCCGACCAGTGCATCTACTCCGTGTCGCGCGCCCGGCTGAACGAACTGCTCATCGACCGGGCCGAAGCCGCCGGGGCCACCGTGCACTTCAACCACCGCTGCGAGGAGGTCGACTGGGAGGCGGGCACCGCCCGGGTCTCCGAAGGCGACAACGCGCGTACGGTAACAGCCGAGGTGATTTTCGGGGCCGACGGCGCGTTCTCGGCCGTGCGTGGGGCGCTGCAACGCACCGACCGCTTCGACTACGAGCAGTCGTATCTGCCCCACGGTTATAAGGAGGTCACTTTCACCCCCACCGCCGACGGCGATTGGGCACTCGACCCGGCGGCGCTGCACATCTGGCCCCGGCGGGAGTTCATGCTCATCGCCCTGCCCAACCCCGACCGCAGCTTTACGGGCACGCTGTTTTTACCCTTCGAAGGAGACGTTTCGTTCGCAGGACTGACCTCGCCCGAGCGGTTCGAAGCCTTCTTCGCCGAGCACTTCGCCGACGCCCTGCCGTTGCTGCCGCACCTGCGCGAGGAGTGGAGCGCGAACCCGACCGCGTCGATGGTGACGATCCACTGTTACCCCTGGGTGCGTGGGCGCACGGCGCTGATCGGCGACGCCGCCCACGCCATCGTGCCGTTCTACGGGCAAGGCATGAACGCGGGCTTCGAAGACTGCCGCGTCCTCAACGACCTGATGGACCAACACGCAGCGTGGCCCGCGCTGCTCGACGCCTACCAACACCGCCGCAAGCCCAGCGCTGACGCTATCGCCGAGTTGGCCCTGCGCAACTTCGTGGAGATGCGCGACCGTGTGGCCGACCCGGAATTTTTGCACCAGAAAGAACTGGAAGCGCAACTGCATGCCGCCCACCCTGACGAATGGCTGCCGCTCTACTCAATGGTGACGTTCAGCCATCTACCCTACGAGGAAGCCCTGCGCCGGGGCAAAGCGCAAGGGGAGCTGATGCGCCGGGTGATGCGCGAGCACGACGGTGCCCCCGACGACGTGTTGCTGCGCGAAGCCCTACGACGCCGCCGGGAGCGTGCTGCCGTGTCGGCGTGAACCCTTCGAGCGGTAGCCTTGCTACGAGACCGTCAGCCGAGACAGGTAGTCGTAGTGTGCGCCTTCAGTGACCAGTTCCGTCCTTAACCCCGCGCGTAGCGCGGCGTCCGACAGCAGGTCATGGTCCACGAAGAGCCACGGGAACGGCGAACTGCTCTCGCCCCCGTAGTGCATCTGGTAGACCATCTCGCCGTGGTAGCGGTCGTTCAGGTCGATGCTCAGGGCACCGTCTTCCTCCACGTAGAGGTAGCGCACGTCCGACGAGTCCAGCAGAATCTGCCCGCCGGGGCGCAGCAGCGTGCGCAGGTGTCCCAGCAGCCGGGGCAGCGCGTTGAGGGTGCCGGCCAGCCCCGCCCCGTTCATCAGGAGCAGCAGGGTGTCGTACGTATCGCCCCCAAGCGCTTCGATGGAGCCGTGCTGCACGTCCCGCACGCCGCGTTGCCGCATGGCTGCTACGGCACCGCCCGAGGTGTCGAGCGCGGTGACCCCCAGCCCCCTCGCTTGCAGCCAAAGCGCGTGCGGTCCGGCCCCCGCGCCCACGTCCAGCACGCGCCCCCGGCAGGCACGCAGGGCGGTGCGTTCGAGGGGAGGCATCTCCGAAAACTAGCGAAAGAGGTAGTCGACCGGAATCACGTCGTTGTCGGCGCGGTCGCAAGTCACGCGGATCTCGCGCCCGGCGTGGCCGTCGAGCCGGTCGAGTAGGGCCCGGCCCAGCGGGTCTTGGTCGGTAGCGGAGGGTACAGGCAACGAACTTTGTGCGCAGCGGGGCGTTCCCTTTGCGGCATGAGCACAAACTTCGCGGTTTCTGACGAACAGCACGTTTCTACGCCGGGGTGGGG
>JBARYS010000513.1:0-2418 GCA_049648155.1 Catalinimonas sp.
GCTTTCTCGGACGTGGTGGTGATCGGCAACTCGCTGCGCCTGCGGTTCAACAAGAAGTGAGCAGTAGCCGACGACGCACATGGGACGGCGTTTCAGCTACCTCGAGACTTACGCTCCCTTCCCCCAATTTTCCAGAGGCTCAGAGACGAAGATTCCGAGCTTTTGGAGGGTCATTCCAGAGATTGTAAGTCTTTACCCCTGCGCCCGGAGAGCGTCGCGGACACGGCGGGCGTTGTCGACCGGGTCGCCGGTGGGGCAGTCGACCTCGATGCGCTGGTCCGACGGGCGGCGGGCCAGTCCGCGGCGGTAGCTCTTGTCGTAGTAGTCCAGCAGGCGGTCGGCCACTTGGTGCAGATCGCCCTCCCCTAACACCTGGATCAGCTCCGGCACGTGCTGAGGGCCCAGGCGCTTCTGGATGCGGCGGATGGCTGCCGCCAGCTCCCCCTGATCGAGCACGCCGTATTCGGCCACCAGCCGTTCGACACGCGCCGCGCGGGGTACGCGCACGTGCACCACCCGGGCGGCCTTCATCTGCTCCCAGAGGGGCGCGGGTACCTGCACCGTGCCGATACTGAACGACTCGTCTTCGACCCAAAGGGGGCACGTGGGGTCGGCCGCCTGCCACCGGGCGTGGAGGTCGTTGTGAAACTGCTCGGTGGTGGGCTGTGGGGGCAGGCCGATGCCGCCGAACGCCGACCCCCGGTGGTGCGCCAGCCCTTCGAGATCGACCACGGCTTGGTCCAGGTCGCCCAGGGCGTGCAGAATGGCCGTCTTGCCGCTGCCCGTCTCGCCGCCCAGCATCACCAGCGGGCGCGGTGCGGCGAAGTCGTCCATCAGTTGGCGGCGATAGCCTTGGTAGCCGCCCGCCAGCGTGTCGACCGCGAAGCCGGCGGTCTGCAGCAGCCACGCCACGCTCCCGCTGCGCATCCCCCCGCGCCAGCAGTGCACCAGCACGCGGCGGTCGGGAGCAACGGCCTCGGCCGCTTCGACCAGCGTGCGCATCTTCGGCCCGACGAACTCCAGGCCAACTTTCAGGGCCTCGTCGCGACTGACCTGTTTGTAAGTGGTGCCCACCGTCGCGCGCTCCTCGTCGGTGAAGAGCGGCACGCTGCGCGCCCCGGGGATGTGGCCGTGCGCGAACTCGGCGGGAGCACGCACGTCGAGCACCGGCTTGTTGCGGGCCTGCGTGAGGAAGTCGGAAGCGGAGAGATGCGCCAAGGGGTGAAGGTCGCCATTACGACGCAGATTCATCTAACCGCAGATTATTAATTATCATAACTTTAAATTTTTATGATACAAACAATTTACTTCGACGTTCGTCATATACCCGCAGAACCGAATATGAATGTTTTGGGGGATAACAGACGTTGGATTTACGCACCACACCGCGCCTTACCTTCGCACCTGAGATTCACCCGTTCGCACCATAAATACGTTATAAAATGAAGCTTGATGTTCGCACCCGCGTGCCGTTTGCCCACCGCCACCTGGGGGTTAGTGACGCTCAGATCGACAAGATGCTCGACACCGTCGGGGCCACGTCGCTCACTGCCCTGATCGACGAGACCATTCCCGACGCCATCCGCCTCGAACGACCGCTGCAACTGCCCGCTCCCCTGAACGAGTGGGCGTTCTTGCGGGAGTTCAAAGCGCTGGCCGACCGCAACGAGGTGTTCCGCTCCTACATCGGCATGGGCTACCACGACACCATCACGCCGGCGGTGATTCTGCGGAACGTGCTGGAGAATCCAGGTTGGTACACGGCCTATACGCCCTACCAGGCCGAGATCGCCCAGGGGCGGCTGGAGATGCTGCTGAACTTCCAGACGGTGGTGGCTGAGCTGACGGGCATGGAGATCGCCAACGCCTCGCTGCTCGACGAGGGCACGGCCGCCGCCGAGGCGATGGCGATGTTCCGGGGCGCGCGCCGGGGGCTGAAGAAGGAGGCGAACGTGTTCTGGGCGGCGGAGGGGTGCCACCCGCAGACACTCGAAGTGCTGCGCACACGCGCCGAGCCCATCGGCGTGGAGCTGCGCGTCGGCCCGGCGAGCGAACTCGACCTTACCGACGAAAATCTGTACGGCATCCTGCTGCAATACCCCGCCACCGACGGCACGGTGGAAGATTACACGGACCTGATTGCCGCCGCCCACGAGCAGGGCGTGTTCGTGACCGTCGCCGCCGACCTGCTGGCGCTCACGCTGCTGAAAGCCCCCGGTGAGATGGGGGCCGACGCCGTGGTGGGCTCGGCGCAGCGCTTCGGCGTACCGATGGGCTACGGCGGTCCGCACGCGGCCTTTTTCGCCACGCGCGACGCCCACAAGCGGCAACTGCCGGGGCGCATCATCGGCGTCTCGGTCGACGCCCAGGGCAAGCCCGCCTTCCGCATGGCGCTGCAGACGCGCGAGCAGCACATCC
>JBARYS010000514.1:0-15459 GCA_049648155.1 Catalinimonas sp.
ACTTCATAATTTTTCTCATCGATAGCGCCGCGCGGGCGGCCCCGTGCTATCAACTTAAAAAATTACTGCGTCTGATGCAAAAATCTATATTTTGATTCACGAAATCTACTTCTTAGACAAGCTCTAACCCCCGCCCCGAAAACATCGCCCTGGCCGTGGAGGTAGCGAACACCTCCCTGCGCTTCGACCGGGACGTTAAGCCGGCCCTTTACGCCCGCTCCGGCGTGCCCGAAACGTGGATCGTCAACCTGCCGCAGCGACAGATCGAACAGCACTGGGAGCCGCGCCCAGACGGCACCTACGCGCAAAGCCGTGTGGTGGGGGCCGGCGAGGTGGTCCGCAGCCAACGAGTTCCCGAAGGCGCCGTGCCGGTCAACGACCTGCCGCACGTGCGCAGGTGAACGCATCAACCCTTCCGGAAGGGGTTCGTAAGAAATGGGGCGGCGTACCACGTAGGTGCATCGCCTTTTTCATTCCCAAAGAACGGACACAACATGGCGGATACCACCATCAAGAAGATCGACGGCACGCACTCACCGGCCGACGAACACGGCGAGAAGTTTTTGGCGTCGGGCAAGAGCCTGGCCATGCGGATGTGGGAGAACGAAGAGCCGGGCGCGGATAAGCCGGAGGTGAGCCGCCCCTACGAGACCGTCGGCTACGTGCTGAAGGGCCGCGCCGAACTGCACTCGGAGGGACAAGTGGTCCGCCTTGAACCGGGCGACTCTTACCTAGTGCCGAAGGGTGCCAAGCATACCTACAAGATTCTGGAGACTTTCTCGTCGGTAGAGGTCACCTCGCCGCCCGCCCACATGCACGGCCGCCGCGACTAGGCGTCCCCGACTAGGCGTCCCCGACTAGGCGTCCCCGACTAGGCATCCTTAAGCGGCTGAATACCTTACCTAAAGGTCCGGCGGCAGGTGCGACAATTCACCGCCGGACCTTGCGTGGGGGCCGCAGGGCCGTCGGATGCGTGGAGTAGAGCCATAACTTTGTTCGTAGTCCTTAATGTCTAACTGCGAACCTTATGGTCTCTCTGCGCTCGTTCGTTCTCTGCGCCCTCGTCGGTGGGCTTATGGCCGCCCCACGGGCGTTCTGTCAAGAAAATACGCTGGACGACCAGGGCACTCAGGGCGTGAACCTGGCCCTGAGCGTCAACGAGCTGTCGATCTACAAACTTTACTACCCCGTCGACTCGGACCGCAAGGAGCGCGTTCGGGTGAGCATCTACAACGAGGACGGCGGGCACCTCTTCACCGACCGGATGCGCGCCCGCGAGACGTTCGTGCGGCGGTACAACATGAGTAAGCTGCCCGACGGCGAGTACGTGTTCCGCATCAAAGGCGACGAGGGCGTGCGTGAACTGCGCGTGCGCCACTACCACACCGGCGAGATCGACATGACCGCATCGGGCTACGAGCACCAGGTAGTTTCACCGAACCGCTCGCTGTTCAAGCGGCGCGATCAGTCGGCTAAAGCCCTCTCGCTCGGCGAGTAGTACGCTGACTTCAGCACTTTTAAACGCTTCGTCCCGACCGGGCGGAGCGTTTTTTTGTCAGCGCCGGAGTTGCGGGCGGCTGAGCGGCGGGGCTAACTTGCGTTTTTGCCGTAAAAACGCACCCACATGCTTCGTACGCTCTCTCTGATTCTTGCGCTGTTCCTGACGCTCCCCGGCGGGCTTTGGGCGCAGCGCTCCAAAGGTGACATGAGCCGCACCGACAACTCTAAATTCCGGCAGATCGACGAGATGCTGCCCACGCCGAACGTTTACCGCGCGGGGTCGGGCGCGCCGGGCCACAAGTACTGGCAGCAGCAGGCCGACTACGACATGAGCTTGCAGCTCGACGACGAGAACCAGCGCCTCAGCGGAGCCGAGACGATCACGTACTACAACCGCTCGCCCGACCCGCTCGACTACCTCTGGGTACAACTCGACCAGAACGTGCGCGCCAAGGACTCCGACACCTACAAGACGGGCACGCGCACGCTCGACGACGACATGTCGTTCAGCGCCCTGCGCTACCTACAGACCGAGGCTTTCGACGGCGGCTACAAGATTGGGGCCGTGACCGACGACGCCGGCCGGCCGTTGCCCTACACCATTAACCGGACGATGATGCGCGTGGACCTGCCGCGCACGCTCAAGCCGGGCGGCACCTACAAGTTCGAGATCACCTGGAGCTACAACATCCAGAACCAGCGCACCGACGGCGGCCGCTCAGGCTACGAGTACTTCGCCGAGGACGATAACTACCTCTACGAGATGGCGCAGTTCTACCCGCGCATGGCGGTGTACGACGACGTGAACGGCTGGCAGCACAAGCAATTTTTGGGACGCGGCGAGTTTGCCCTGCCCTTCGGCGACTACAGGGTGAGCATCACCGCTCCGGCCGACCACGTGGTGGCCTCGACGGGCACGTTGCAGAACGCCTCGCAAGTGCTTACCGCTACCCAGCGGCAGCGCCTGAAGCGGGCTGAGAGCGCCGAGACGCCCGTGCTGATCATCACGCCCGACGAGGCGCTCGCCGCCGAGGGCAAGCGCGCGGGCGGCACCAAGACGTGGGTATTCCACGCCGACAACGTGCGGGACTTCGCCTGGGCGTCGTCGCGCAAGTTCATCTGGGACGCGCTGAACGTGCCCGTGGGCGGCAAGGACGTGATGGCGATGTCGTACTATCCGAAGGAGGGCAACCCGCTCTGGGAGCAGTACTCGACCGAGTCGATCGCCCACACGCTGCGCGTCTACTCACGCATGACCATCGACTACCCCTATCCGGTGGCGATTTCGGTTAACGGCCCGGTGGGCGGCATGGAGTACCCCATGATCTGCTTTAACGGCCCGCGCCCCGAGGCCGACGGTACCTACACGGCGCGCATCAAGTACGGCCTGATCTCGGTGATCATCCACGAGGTGGGGCACAACTATTTCCCCATGATCATCAACTCCGACGAGCGGCAGTGGACCTGGATGGACGAGGGCCTCAACAGCTTCGTGCAGTTCATCGCCGAGCAGGAGTGGGAGCGCGACTACCCCTCGCGGCGGGGCGAGCCCTACAAGATCGTGCCCTACATGAGCGCCGAGAAAGACCTTCAGGTGCCGATCATGACCAACTCGGAGTCGATCCTGCAGTTCGGCAACAACGCCTATGGCAAGCCCGCCACGGCGCTGAACATCCTTCGCGAGACGGTCCTGGGCCGCGAGCTGTTCGACCACGCCTTTAAGGTTTACTCGGAGCGGTGGGCCTTCAAGCACCCGATGCCCGCCGACTTTTTCCGCTCGATGGAGGACGCCTCGGGCACGGACCTCGACTGGTTCTGGAACGGCTGGTTCTACACCACCGACCACGTCGACATCTCGCTCGACGACGTCAAGTACTTTCAGATCAACACCCGCGATCCCGACCAGGAGAACCCCCTGGCGCGTGCCGAGCGCGACGAGCAGCCACTCACCATCAGCCGGCAGCGCTACCGCGAGGAGGTGCCCGAGCCGCTGATCGAACGGAAACCGCAGCTCAAAGACTTCTACAACCGCTTCGACCCGCTGTCGGTGGCCGAGGTGGACCGCGAGGACTACCGCCGCTACTACGACCAGCTCGGCGAAGACGACCGCGCCCTGCTGGCGTCGGGGCTGCACTTCTACCAACTGGACTTCACCAACGTGGGCGGACTGGTGATGCCGATCATCGTGAAGGCCGAGTTCGAAGACGGCTCCGATACGCTCGTGCGCATCCCGGCCGAAATCTGGCGGCTCAACAACTACGAGGTGAACAAGGTGCTGCACTTCGACCGGCCGGTGGCCTCGTTCGTGGTCGACCCCTATTTAGAGACGGCCGACACCGACGTGAGCAACAACGCTTTTCCCCGGCAGGCGGCCCCCACGCGCTTCCGGCTCTACCAGTACCAGCGGCAACGTGGGCAGAACCCGATGCAGCGCTACGGTCCCGAGGCAGGCCGGCCCGACGCCCGCCCCACCCAGCCGGGCAATCAGGGGCGGTAGGTCAGATCCATTTTGAGCCAGCGACCAGGGCCTTCTTCCGGCGCGTTGCGAAGAAGGCCCTGTCTTTTTAACCGCTTGCTTTTTCGATTGGAGGTCCTGTCGTCGACGGGCGCGTATTTTTGAGACTATGGACCAAGAAAACCGGGACGGAGCGGACGAGATGCTGAGTCCCGAACTGCTGTCGAAGATCAGGGCACTGCGCGCCAAGTACGGTGCCACCGGGCAAGACCTGCCGGCTTACCTAGAGGGGCTTTTCTACGCCGACTACCTGCACTACTGGGACTACATCAACCTCGACGCGCTGCTCGGCCTGCAAACACCCCGCACGGCCCTGCCCGACGAGATGATCTTCATCGTCTATCACCAGACGACGGAGCTTTACTTTAAACTGATCCGCCAGGAGATCGACCGGGCGCTGGCACTCGAAGCCCCGACGGGTGCGGAGCTAACGGAGCACCTCACGCGCGTGAACCGCTACTTCCGCGTGCTGATCGAATCGTTCGACGTGATGGTCGACGGCATGGAGCCCGCTCAGTTCCGGCGCTTCCGGATGGCCCTACTGCCCGCCAGCGGCTTCCAGTCGGTGCAGTATCGCCTGATCGAAATGGCCTCGACCGATCTGATCAACTTGGTGGAGATCAATGCCCGCCCCGCGCTGGCCGACGCGCCGCCGGAAGCCCAGCTCGAACGCGTCTACTGGCGGAAGGGAGCTAGCCAACTCGCCTCCGGCGACGAAACCCTAACCCTGCGCCACTTTGAGGCGAAATACGGCGACGAGCTGCTACGGGCGGCGCATCGGCACCAAATCAGTAACTTGCGTCAACTGTACCAGCGTGTGCCGGAAGACGACCCCGACCGCGAGCAACTAATCGGCGCGCTGCGGCGTTTCGACTACCGCACGAACGTGCACTGGCCCCTGATCCACCTGCGGGCGGCGGGTCGCTACCTGGACCGCCACCCCGAGGTGATCGCCGCGACGGGCGGCACCAACTGGCAGCGCTACCTGCCGCCCCGTTACCAGCAGCGCACCTTTTTTCCCGAGCTCTGGACCGAAGAGGAGCGCGGTACCTGGGGCCGGGAGATTCTCGACTTGTAGCGTCCGCTTACCGATCATGTGGCAGCGTAGAGGGTATTGGCTTTTGTTGGGTTGGTTGCTCGCCGGAGCGGCCGCCGGGCAATCGCCGCGCCTGATCACGCAGTGGTATGACTCCGCCCGGACGCAGCTCAAGAGCCGCTTCTTCGTCGACGACGCCGGCCGCCCCGAGGGCCGCTACGAACACTACCACCGCAACGGCCTGCTGGCGGTTCGGGGCACCTACGAGCGCCACCTCCCCGGCGGCCTTTGGCGCTACCGCCATGACAACGGACGCCTGCGGATGGAGGGTCAGCTCTTCCGGGGCCGGCCGCGCGGCAACTGGCGCTACTACGACCGGGGCGGACACCTGCTGCGCGAGGGCCACTGGGCCGACGGACGCCAAACCGGCGTCTGGCGTTTCTACGACGGGGCCGGACGACTGCAACAGCGCGGCGAACTGGACGGTGGCACGCGCGTGGGGCGCTGGGAGAGCTTTCACCCCGACGGCACCACCGCAGGGGTAACGCTTTATCAGCACGATCTTGGGCCGGAAAGTCTCGGCCGCTACCAGGGCTACTACGCCTCGGGGGCAAAGCGGGCCGAAGGATGGCGGCGGGACGAGCGCAGCGACAGCCTCTGGCGCTACTACCACGAAAACGGCACCCTAGCCGCCGAAGGGCGCTTTGAGGAGGGACAGCGCGTGGGCGAGTGGCGCTATTACCACCCCGACGGCACCCCGAGTGCCGCCGGGGCGTACGTCGGGGGGCACCGCGAGGGCACCTGGCAGATGTTCCGGCCCGACGGGCAGCCGCTGGGCCGAGGTGAGTTCGAGGGCGGCGACGGCACCTACGAGGCGTTCCACCCCAACGGCCAACTGCGCGTGCGCGGCCAATACGCCGAAGACGTGCCCGTGGGCACCTGGACCTATTACCACCCCGACGGCTGGCGCGAAGGCGAAGCGGAGTTCTACGGTGGCGTGGGCCGGTACGTAGGCTACTATCCCGACGGCAAGCTGCGCACCGAGGGACACGTGGAGGGCGAAGACCGCGTGGGGCAGTGGGTGCTTTACACCACCAACGGGCTGATCGACGGCTACTACGAGGCCTACGCGGGCGTGGTGTCATTCGACACGCTCCGGCCCGCCGTGAAACCCGCCATCAGCCTCAGACGCCGCCGGCTGCACTACTTCCGCCCCCGCGTCAACGAGCTGCGCACCGTGATCGTAAGCACCAACCCACTGGCAACGGCCTTCGGGCAACTGCCGTTGGCGGTCGAGTACTACCTGGAAGAGCGGCAGGGCTTCGAGGTCCGCGCCCTCTGGATTCGCAACCCGTTCTACTATGCGCCCTCCGACGCCTGGGTGAACCGCCCGTTCCGGTCGGGCTTTGCGGTCGACTTCCGCCACAAGTTTTACCACCCCGCCCGGCAACTGGGTAGTTGGTACTTCGGCTACGAGATGCGCTACACCCGGCAGCAGCACCAGGCCTTCGTCACCGACTCGCTCTTGTCCGCAAACACCCGCCTGCTGGGCGTGGAGGAGCAGCGCTACACCTTTGGGCTCCTGCTCGGCACGCGCCGCACGTGGAAGCTCAACGGCTTCAACCTCACCGCCGATGCGTTCGCGGGCCTCGGCGCGGGCTACCGCAGCGTACGGCGCGACTGGCCCGAGCAGCGCCTCGAAAATTGGGAGCGCGTGTTCCGCAGGCTGGACGGCGACCGTGCCGTTTTCCCCCTCCGGCTCGGCTTCACGGTAGGCTACTACTTTTGACCGGTGACCTTTCGAAAGAATTGTCTGTTTGAAGGAGACACGGTAACTTTGCCGCCCTAAAATCGATCAGGCATCATGAAGAGAACATACCAGCCTTCTAACCGCAAAAGAAGAAACAAGCACGGCTTCCGCGAGCGGATGTCTTCGTCGGAGGGGCGCAAAGTTCTGGCCCGTCGCCGCGCGAAGGGCCGCAAGAAGATGTCCGTCTCCAGCGAGCGCCGTCACAAGCGCTAGCGGTGGCCGACGCCCCGCGCGATCCGGCTGCTCCCCGGCTGCCCCTCGCACGGGAGGGCCAGGGGCGGCCGAATCGCTCGTTCCCTAAGGAAGAGCGTCTGACGGGCAAGAGTGCCGTACAAGCGCTTTTCCAGCACGGGCGGGCGTTTAACCTCTATCCTTACCGGGTGCTCTACCTGCCCGACCCCGCCCCGCCCGACGTGCCCTACGTCTGGCCGCGCCTGCTGGTGGTGGTGCCCAAACGACGCTTCCGCCGCGCTTCGGACCGCAACTTGCTGAAGCGACGTTTGCGCGAGGCTTATCGCTTGCAGAAGCCCGCGATGCAACAACTTTTTCCGGCCGGCTTTCCCGCTCGGCTGGCGTTGATCTACGTGGGCCGCGAGATATTGCCCTCAGCTTTTCTTCGGAAAAAACTAACTTTAGCGGTGGGGCGTTTATCCCAGACAGCCCATCCACCCGCTAATTTTCCGTTGAATACATGAAAGCACGCAAGAAGATTTTGCTGCCCGTCACGCTGACGTTGGCGCTCATCACCCTTCTGTCGGCCAACCCCAGCGAGCGCTACTTCGAGATCGCCAAGAACCTGGACATCTTCGCGACCCTCTACAAGGAGGTCAACACGTATTATGTGGACGACATCCGCCCAAATACGCTCATCAAGACGGGCATTGACGCGATGTTGCAGTCGCTTGACCCCTATACGAACTACATTCCCGAGGACGAGATCGAGGACTACCGCACCATGACCACCGGGCAGTACGGCGGCATCGGGGCGGTGATCGGCAAGCGCAACGGCCGCACGCTGGTGCTGATGCCCTACGACGGCTACCCCGCCCACGAGGCCGGCTTGCGCATCGGCGACGAGATCCTGAAGGTAAACGACGTGGACGTGCGCGAGAAGTCGTCGTCGGAGGTGAGCAAGCTGCTGAAGGGTCAGGCCAACACCACGCTGCGCCTCGAGGTGGAGCGCTACAAGACGAGCCAACCGCTGAACATCAACATCACCCGCGAGAAGATCAAGATCAACAACGTGCCCTACTACGGCATGGTAAACGGTGAGGTGGGCTACCTGCACTTGTCGGACTTTACCGCCGACGCCTCACGTGAAGTCAAGAAGGCGGTGGTCGACCTGAAAGAGCAGGGCGCGAAGAAGATCATCTTCGACCTGCGCGACAACCCCGGCGGCCTGCTGAGCGAGGCGGTGAACATCGCCAACCTGTTTGTGCCGAAAGACTCCGACGTGGTCAGCACCAAGGGCAAGGTGACCGAGTGGAACAAGACCTACCGCGCGCTGAACCAACCCGTCGACACCGACATTCCGCTGGTGGTGCTGACGAGTTCGCACAGTGCGTCGGCCTCCGAAATTGTGGCGGGCGTGATCCAGGACTACGACCGGGGTGTGCTGGTGGGCGAGCGCACGTACGGCAAGGGGCTGGTGCAAGCCACCCGCCCGCTCACCTACAACTCGCAGTTGAAGATCACCACGGCCAAGTACTACATCCCCAGCGGGCGCTGCATCCAGGCCATTGACTACTCGCACCGTGAGTCGGACGGCAGTGTGGCCAAGATTCCCGACTCGCTGCGAATGGCCTTCTCGACGGCCAGCGGACGCGTGGTGTACGACGGCGGCGGCATCCGCCCCGACGTCGAGGTGGAGGAGCGCAACTATGCGCCCATCACCGTCAGCCTGGTCGGTCAGGGCTTCTTGTTCGACTACGCCACGAAGTATGCCTACGAGCACAAGAGTATCGCCGAGCCGAAGGCGTTCGCCCTGACCGACGCCGAGTATGACGCCTTCGTGGCGTGGCTGGCCGACAAGGACTACGACTACAGCACGCAGGTAGAGGCCAACCTGACAGAGCTGACGACCAATGCCAAGCGGGAGAAGTACTACGACGCCATCAAGGAGCAACTGACGGCGCTGGAGAAGCAGATCACCCACGACAAGGACAAGGACCTGATGAAGAACCGCGAGGAGATCCGCGAGCAGTTGGAGCAAGAGATCGTCAGCCGCTACTACCTACAGCGCGGCAAGGTCGAAGCCTCGTTCGACGACGACCCGGACATTCTGGCGGCGCTGCAAGTGCTCAACGACGGCGGCGAGTTCGTGCGGCTGCTGAAGCCGTAGCGAGGGCGACCGGGACGTGCAGAGCCTGCCTAGCGTTTTCTGCTTCGGCCCGATGTACCGTTGGCCAGCGAAGTAACGCTGATCAGTAGCCGTACTCCCCCGCACGCCCTAACCCGCCGAGAGGGCACGTAGCTGTTGGTCGAGCACGCGCAGGCCGTCAGGAAACGAGTGCGGCCGGTAGTGCAACAGGTCCATGGCTTTGTTCAGCACGAAGCCCGTCTTGGGCGGACGGCGGGCGGGCTGCGTGAACTCCGTGGCGTCTACCCGTGTGATGAGGCCCCGGTCGAGCTTGAAGTACTCGGCCGTACGGACGGCGACGTCGTAGGGCGTCATCATTTCGGCACCCGACAGGTGGAAGATGCCCCCCGCTTCCTTTTGCAGGATCAGCTCGCAGCCCTGCGCCAGGTCCTCGGCCAGCGTCGGCGTGCGCCACTGGTCGTCGACCACGCGGATGGGCTTGCCCTCTTCAAGGCTGCGCTTCACCCAGAGCACGATGTTCGAACGGCTCATCTGGTTGGCGATGCCGTAGACCAGCACCGTGCGGGCGATGGCCCAGCGCAGCCCGCTCGCCTCGACCAGCTTCTCGGCGTCGAGCTTGCTCCGTCCGTAGCGGCTGATCGGGTTAGGAGCGTCGGTTTCCCGGTAGGGTCCGCCGGTGCCGTCGAAGATAAAGTCGGTCGACAAGTGCAGCAGGAATGCGCCGTGCGTGCGGCACGCTTCGATCAGGTGTGCCACGGCCGTGACGTTCAGGCGCTCGCAGCCGTCGGGGTCGCCCTCGCACTGGTCCACGTTGGTCATAGCGGCGGTGTTCACCACGTAGTCCGGCTTGAAGTCGGCGCACACTCGTTGCACGGCCGCGCCGTCGGTGATGTCAAGCGGGGCGTAAGCCACGCGCGGCAGCGCCTCGGCCAGGCGGTTGGGACCACGCGAGGTAGCCAGCACCTCGTAGCTCTTCAGGCGCGAAAGCAGGGCGGTGAGCTTCTGGCCCAGCAGGCCGTTCGAACCGGTGATCAGAACGTACTTCATGAGGGGGGCACGTATCCGAATTTCTGGTTGAGCGCTTTGCGCGTGAGGCGGCGCACCTCGACGCGCATCGTGACGTCAGTCTCGGGGCGGTCGCGCCGGTCGGTGGGCACTTTGGCGATCCGTTCGACCACCTCCATGCCCGCGATTACCCGCCCAAATACGGTGTAATTATCGTTGAGAAAGGGCGTGCCGCCGGCCTTCTCGACGATGTAAAACTGCGAGCCGTTCGACTTTCGCTCGGGGTTGATGTT
Source organism: Catalinimonas sp. (assembly GCA_049648155.1). Taxonomy (GTDB): domain Bacteria; phylum Bacteroidota; class Bacteroidia; order Cytophagales; family Flexibacteraceae; genus JBARYS01. Next base: position 10,480 of record JBARYS010000514.1, read on the forward strand.
GTCGGGCTTGCGGGCCGCCGCCACCGCGCCGTACCGGTGCTCATGGCCGGCGTCGATCTCGGCGGGCACCAGGTAGTCGGGGCCGCCCGTGCCGTCGTTGTCCGGGTTGTCGTCTTTCGTGAGCGGGTCGCCGCCCTGAATCACGAAGCCGTCGATGACGCGGTGAAAGGTGGTGCCGTCGTAAAATTCGTCGCGTGCCAGCTTCAGAAAGTTCTCCTTGTGCAGGGGCGTGTCGTCGTACAGCACCAAATAGATCGTGCCGAACGTGCTGTCGCCCTGCTGGGCGGTGATGCTCACGACCTCCTCCCGTTGGTACTGAGGAAAGTAGCGGCTACAGCCCCCGAGCCCAACGGCGAGCAGTGCACCGAGCAGAAGCAAGCGAAAAGTTTTCATCTCCACGAAGATAGCCCCCCCGGCGAAACGAGTCTTTATCCTGCGCCGCCGTCGGAGCTGTTCACTGCCGTTGCGGCTATCGGCGTCGGGCCTCGAGGGCGGCAGCGGACCGCACCGACACCGACGGCCGGGGGCTGGACTTCACGATAGATGCGCTATGCCGCACAGGAAGAAACTTCTACTTCATCAAGACTTACGAGGTCCCGCAGTCTCAAAGTGAACTATGGGGTTGTTGGAAAGAGTAGTGAAGACAAAGACACGCTAGGTCGTGTTGACATCTAGAATGATTTCGTGATTTCGCGCGTCCTTTTACCCGCAGTCAAGTCGTTTGAGGCGGGCGATTGCGAGGCCGCCTAGGTAGCGCATCGACCAACGAAAGTGGCGCAGCATACGGGCAAAAAACGCCGAAAGTATCAGCAGGCTGTAAGTCAACACGACCTGGTAAGAGCCATAAATTTAACGCGTCATTGCTTCGCTGCGCTCGCAGTGACGCGTTAAATAGTGGTTTATGAGCAGTGTGCTTTCCCTTTGACTTCACCCACCTAGAATTTCACACTTTACGTCAAGAGTTCGTTTAAGCCTCGCTCTTCGTTTCCAGCCCCGCACCCTTGATGATCTGGTCGACCACCTCGGGGTTGAGAAGCGTCGAGGTGTCGCCGAGATTCGAGATGTCTTGGCCGGCGATTTTCCGCAGGATGCGCCGCATGATCTTACCCGAGCGCGTCTTGGGTAGCCCCGGCACCAACAGCACCACGTCGGGCTTGGCGATGGGACCGATGATCTTACGGACCGTCTCTTGAATCTCGGCCTTCAGGCTGGCTTCCGAGCGGCCCGTCAGGTCGCAGACGGCGTAGGCGTAGATGCCCTGCCCCTTGATCTCGTGCGGGTAGCCCACCACCGCCGACTCGATCACCTTCGGGTGCTCGTTGATGGCGTTCTCGACCTCGGCGGTGCCCATGCGGTGTCCGCTCACGTTGATCACGTCGTCCACGCGCCCCAGGATGCGCAGGTAGCCGTCGTGGTCGCGCCGCGCGCCGTCGCCCGTGAAGTAGAGGCCGGGGTAGGTCGAGAAGTAGGTTTGCCGGCAGCGCTCGTGGTCGCCCCAGGTGGTGCGCAGCATCGACGGCCAGGGAAACTTGATACAGAGGTTGCCCTCCACGTTGTTGCCGTGCAGCTCCTTGCCGTCGGTGTCGACGATGATCGGCTGGATACCCGGCAGCGGCAGCGAGGCGTGTGCGGGCTTGGTGGGCGTGATGCCCGCCAGCGCCGAGACCATGATGCCGCCGGTCTCGGTCTGCCACCAGGTGTCGACCAGCGGGCAGCGCCCCTGCCCCACGTGGGCGTGGTACCAGTGCCAGGCTTCCTCGTTAATCGGCTCGCCGACTGACCCGATCACCTTCAGGCTCTTCAGCGAGTAGGGTTCGAGCGGCTCCAGCCCGTAGGCTTGCAGCGCGCGGATGGCCGTCGGGGCGGTGTAGAACTGATTGACCTGGTACTTGTCGACGATCTGCCAAAAGCGCCCGGCGTGCGGGTAGGTCGGCGTGCCCTCGAACATGAGCGTAGTGGCCCCGGCCAGCAGCGGCCCGTAGACGATGTAAGAGTGGCCCGTAATCCAGCCGACGTCGGCCGTACACCAGTAGACGTCGCCCTGGGCGTACTGAAACACGTTCACGAACGAGTAGTAGGTGTAGACCATGTAACCGCCCACGGTGTGGACCACGCCCTTCGGCTTGCCGGTCGAGCCCGACGTGTAGAGAATAAACAGCGGGTCTTCGGCGTCGGTCTCCACGGCACGGTGCTCGGTCGGCTGGTCAGCGGTGACCTCATGCCACCAAGCGTCGCGGCCGTCGCGCATGGTCACCTCCTGCCCGGTGCGGCGCAGCACGATCACGCTCTCGACGGGGCTGCCGTCGCCGAGCTTGTCGAGGGCTTCGTCGACCACACTTTTCACCTCGATCTGTTTCTTACCCCGAAAGTTGCCGTCGGCAGTCAGCACCACCTTCGCGGCGCAGTCGTCGACGCGGTCGGCCAGGGCGGTACTTGAAAAGCCCGCGAACACCACCGAGTGGATCGCCCCCAGGCGCGCACAGGCGAGCATGGCCACGGCCGCCTCGGGCACCATCGGCATGTAGATGATCACGCGGTCGCCCTTCTCGACGCCCCGCGCGGCCAGCACATTGGCAACCCGTCAGGTCGCCTCCCACTGGTCGCGGTAGGTGAGCGTGCGGCCGGTTTCGTCGGGCTCGTTCGGCTCCCAGATGATGGCCGGCTCGTCGCCCTTCAGGAAGAGGTGGCGGTCGAGCAGGTTCTCGGTGATGTTGAGCTTGCCCCCCTCGAACCACCGCACGTCCGGCCCCTCGAAGTCCCAGGCGAGGTCTTTGTCCCAGCGCTTCCGCCAGTGGAACGACTCGGCGATGCGCGACCAGAACGCTTCGGGACGGAGGATGCTCTTCTGATACTCGTGGATGTATCCGGAGAGGGTCTGAATTTTGTGACTCATGGTGGGAGTAGGTTTGTGCGTGGGAACTTACAGGGTCTTACCTCGCGAACGCCATCAGGGCTTTAAGGGACGACTTCGAGGTCATACCGCGTCATGTTTGGGTAGATGGGCTCTCAGACAGCAGGTTGTGGACGTTAAAAATAGAGTATTCGTCAGAAAAGCCACCGGCGCACCTACCCCTTCCCCCCAACCCTGACTAAGGTCACCCCCTTCCACCTAAAAAGTGACTTCCGTCATCGACGAAAAGGACAATCCGCCGTAGAGACCGGTCCGCCGGCGTCGGCAACCGGGGAGACAGAAGAGAAGAGACGCCGGTCTCCCGCGCGTCAGCAACCGGCGAACATAAAAGGCGCACGTCAGCAACAAGGATCCCCCCTACGTCCGCCCGACCATCTGCGTAAATCTGCGTAATCTGCGCACCATGATCGTTGTATTAGGAGCCGGAGAGAGCGGCACGGGCGCGGCCCTGCTGGCCCGGGCGAAGGGACTCGACGTGTTCGTCTCGGAGCGGGGCACCGTGGCCGACAAGTACCGGGAGCGTCTGGAAGCGGCCGGCATTCCGTTCGAGGAGGGCGGCCACACCGAGGCGCGCGTACTGGCGGCCGACGAGGTCGTCAAAAGCCCCGGCATCCCCGACACCGTGCCCCTGGTGCGGACGCTCGACGAGCGCGGCGTACCCGTGGTCGACGAGCTGGCCTTCGCCGCCCGCTACACCCGCGCCACGCTGATCGGCATCACGGGCAGCAACGGCAAGACCACCACCACGCTGCTGGCGCACCACCTTTTAAAGAGCGCCGGGCTGAACGTGGGGCTGGCGGGCAACGTGGGGCAGAGCCTCGCCCAACAGGTGATCGATGACGTGCACGACTACTACGTGCTGGAGATGAGCTCTTTCCAGCTCGACCGCATCGGGCAACTGCGGCCTCACGTGGCGGTACTGCTCAACATCTCCCCCGATCATCTAGACCGCTACGACCACCAGTTCGAGAACTACGTGGCGGCCAAGTTCCGCATCACCCTCAACCAGACCGCCGACGACTTCTTCGTCAGCTACAACGAAGACCCAACGCTGAAAGAAGAGCGCGCGCGCCGCCGCCTGCTGCCGCAGCACCTGCCCATCTCCCTCTGCGAGCACCCGATTCAGGGGGCGTTTCTGGACCGCGAGGTGATGCACGTGCGCTTCCGCAAGGTCGACTGGGTCTTTCCCTGCGGACTGCTGCCGCTGCCCGGCCGCCACAACCAGGTCAACACCGGCGCAGCCCTGCTGATCGCGGCCATTCTGGGGGCCGACGAGGCGGGCGTCCGCGCGGGCCTCGACACGTTCCGGGGGGCACCGCACCGGCTGGAATCCGTCGGTACGGTGGGCGGTGTGCGCTTCGTCAACGACTCGAAGGCCACCAACGTAGACGCCGTGCGCTACGCCCTCGACGCCACCGCCGCGCCCGTGGTGTGGCTGGCCGGCGGCGTGGACAAAGGCAACGACTACGGCGAGATTAGGGACCTGGTGCGCGACCGCGTGCGGGCGCTGGTCTGCATCGGTAAGGACGACGAGGCCCTGCGCCGCGCCTTCGGCAACGGCGAGCTGGACATCGTGGAGGCCGCAGACATGGGCGACGCGGTGCGGCGGGCGTGGGCACTGGCCGACGGCGAGGGCACCGTGCTACTGTCGCCCGCCTGCGCCAGCTTCGACCGCTTCCGCAACTACGAGGACCGTGGCGACCAGTTCAAAGCCGCCGTACGGAGCCTGCGGGAAGAGGCCGGGGTGTAAGCTGATGCCGGAATTGAGGGCAAGCTTGGTTTTGGGTATTTGAGGGAAGTGAAGATTGCCTAGCTCTTTATAAAATCGATTAATGCCCCCCGGCAGCCTCTTCGGGCTACCGGGGGGAGCACTGCGAACCAGACGACGCCTACGCGCCCTCGGCCGCTTCTACGTTCTGCACGTTGTCGCGCGGGAAGCGGTCGACGAGTTTGTGCAGCGGGTCGATGCCCGCCTTGGTCGGCTCTCGTTTCACGCGGACGGTGATGGTCTGCTTGGGGGCGTCTTTCTCCACCGCCGGGGCCTCGATGCGGTGCTTCTGGAGGTAGAG
>JBARYS010000515.1:0-1744 GCA_049648155.1 Catalinimonas sp.
GCCTGATTGGAGGGAATGTACTGCCGCAGGTCGGGCGCGGCGATCTGCGCGCCCGAGAGCGACAGTTCGATGAAGGTGCTCCGGAAATCAGGTAGGCCGATCATCCGCACGCTGCCGAACAGGTAGCTGTTGTCGCCGAAGTAAAGATTTAGGTCGTCGACGCCGAAGCGCCCCACGGTACCCTTAACGTGCCCGCGCACGATCAGCCGCTCGTCGTATGCCCGCAGCGCCGGGGCGAACCGCGCCAGGTCGGACGCCTCGATCACCGCATTCTCCAGGTTGGCCGCAATATTCACCCGCGTGGTGAACGCCCCGAGGGCGTCCGTCGAGTCGTAGGCAAAGCGGAGCGTGTCGCCCAGGTAGCTCTCTCCGATGCGCGCCCGCAGCCCGTAGAAGTCCATCGAGCGCCCACAGAAGCGAAAAAACGAATCGAGCTCCCGCACGCGTAAGTCCGAGTTACGCTCCACCGTCCGCAGGTCGTCGATCTGCATCTGCACCGTATCCTGGGCGATGCGTAGGTCTCGTATCTCGGCGCGGAGGCTGTCGTAGGCCATCCGGTAGTAGTTGAAGCCCTCTGGAAAGCTGTCGCGCGTCTGGTCGGCGTAGTAGACGTAAGCCTCGTTCAGGTGGACCCGTGCCACTTCGAAAGAGATCGGCGCGCGGGCGGTAGTGTCGGCGTCGGCATGGCTGGTCAGGTCGTTGATCGCCGCGATGAAGCCGTTGATGTTGAGCTCGCCCGTCCGGCGGTCGACCAGCAGTTGCACGGCGGGCGCGTTGAGCGTCACCTCGTCGAGCACAATACGCCCCGGCTGCCAGAGCGTACGCAGGTCGAAGTCGGCCCGTAGGGAGGGCACGTGGATGATCGGCTCGCGGGCGGGGTCGCGGACGGTGACGCCCTCCAGCACGGCCTCGTCGAGCCAACGGATGCTGACGCGGTCTACGCTCAGTGGGTAGCCCAGCCGTTCGGAGAGGTAGTCGGTGGCCAGCTGCGCCAGCCGCGTCTGCACCGGGGGCAGTTGCAGCGCCCCCAGCACCACGAGCAGCAGCACCACCACCACCGCCACCGCCCACAAGCCCCACCGCACCACCCGCGAGACGAGCAACGAACGCGGGACGGGATGTTCTTCGGGTACTTCCAAGCGCGTAACGGATGGTAGGTAGAAAAGGCCGGGGAGGGGTGTGTCGGCCGCAATTTTACGATGATCGCACCGAGGGTACGTACCTTTGAGGGCAGCTCTGTCCCGTTGGTTTAGAGCTCATCTGGAATTCTCTTTCGGCTCGAGCCGGCAATCTTTTTCAGTCATATCTCATCATTCTTCTCAGCAATAGCACCACTATTTTCTCGAAAAGTCACCGCATCTGAACAAAGAATCTCTACCCCTCACTCTCGAACGAGAACGCTATACAATCTCCAACGCCGCTCCCGCTGCTTATGCTCCTTTCCGACGAAACTCCGGTCATCCTCGCCATCGAATCGTCGTGCGACGAGACCGCCGCCGCCGTGATGGTGGGCGGACATCTGCGCAGCAACGTTGTGGCCACACAGGAGGTTCACCGTGCTTGGGGCGGCGTGGTGCCCGAGTTAGCCTCGCGGGCGCACCAGCAGAAGATCGTGCCCGTGGTGGCGGCTGCCCTGCGAGAGGGGGGCGTCGACCGGCGGGCGCTGCACGCGGTGGGGTTCACGCGGGGGCCGGGGCTGCTGGGCGCGTTGCTGGTGGGGGCCTCGTTCGCCAAGGGGCTGGCG
>JBARYS010000516.1:0-5283 GCA_049648155.1 Catalinimonas sp.
GAGGGCGAGGGCAAGTACGGCATGGACCTAATGCACCGCTACGAGCACGGCGAGTACTTCCACGCCGACAGCATCAAGTTCGACGAGTCGATGAAGTATCGCACCACGAAGGGGCGTACCGTCTACGGCGGCGGCGGCATCATGCCCGACGTGTTCGTTCCGGCCGACACCAGCACTCGCTCGCGCTACCTGATCGAGCTGTGGAACAAGAACATCATCCGCGAGTACGCCATGAACTACCATGAACGCAACAAGACGACCTTGGAACGCATGAAGTTCGACAACTACCTGAAGAATTTTGAGGTCGACGACCGCATGATGGTCGAACTGGAGGAGATGGCCGAGCGCGCGGGCATCGCCAAAAACCCTGAGCAATTCCGCCGCTCAAAGCCCGACATCCGCAACTCCGTGAAGGCATTCGTGGCCAAGTCAGTGTGGAAGAACGTGGGCTATTACCCGGTTTTCCACCAGCAGGACGAAATCTTCCGGCAGGCCCTCGAGCAGTTCGACCGTGCCCAGGCGCTGGAAGCGAACGCGTACTAGGTCGTGTTGACATATAAAATAATTTCATGATTTCGCGCGTCTTTTTACCCGTAGTCAAGTCGCTTGAGGCGGGCAATTGCGGGGCCGCCTAGGTAGCGTATCGGCTAACGAAGGCGGCGCAGCATACGGGCAAAAAACGCTGAAAGCATCAGCAGGCCATAGGTCAACACGACCTAAAAACCCGTCCGGGCACGGGGAGGTCTTTGCAGAAAGCCGACGGGAGCGTAAGTTCTCGTCGGTTTACTTGTTTACCCTCTTTTAATCTTCTCGCTGTGAATAAAAAGAAGATCTTCCTGATCGTCAGCGCCCTCTTCGTCGCGGGCGTGATCGTCGTTACGATCGACATATTTTCGCGCACCTCGCCGCCCGGCTCCAAGAAGCACCTCGTCGAGTCGATCAGCCCGAGCCTAGACTCCACGGCGGGCGACTCGGCGCTGGTCTCCTCGCCGGTGAGCGACTAAGCCCCGTAGCGTTTGCCCTGCTCCACGAGGGCGTTGACCTTCTCGACGTAGGCCTTGGGCTTGGTCTTGCGCTCCAGCCCTTTGGCGTTCATGTAGCGCGTCTTTCCGAACACGGGCCGCTCGGTCCAGGGGCGGTCGTGGTTGCCGAACACCCAGGCCACGTTCGAGAATGAGTTGAAGTCGCGCCCGTCCAGGAAGTACTTGTTGTTCAGGTAAAGCGTAGTCTCGTAGGCGTACTCGGGCGTGTTGCTCCACTCCAGGATCTTTTTGCCCCAGTACATGCGCATGTAGTTGTGCATGTAGCCGGTGTGGACCATCTCGCGCGTGGCGGCGTTCCAGTAGGCGTCGTGCGTCTCGGCGGCCTCCAGTTGCGCGCGGGTGTAGACGTACTCCCGCGCGTCGTCGCGGTGCTCGGCGAGCGTCTTCCGCGCCCAGTCGGGCAGGCAGTCGTAGCGGTCGTAGTTCGGGGTGTGGTAACAGAAATTAGCGGCTAACTCGCGGCGCACCATCACCTCTTCGACGTACGACTCGACGTTCTCCCGGCTGCGCGACCGCCGCACCTCCCTGACCAGCCACACCGGCGAGATCATGCCGAAGTGGAGGTACTTGCTCATGTGCGAGACGTCGTCGGTCTGCGGCTGGTTGCGGTGGTCGGTGTATTCGGTGAAAAGCTCGTCCATGAAGTGGCGGAACGTCGCCTTCGCGGCCGTCTGCCCGCCCACGAACAGGTGGCTGACCGGCGGCACGTCCTGCGGCAGGTTCATCGACCGCGCCAGCGCCGGGGGGTCACTCAGGTCCTCGCCGGTCACGTGCAGCGGCAGCGAGCTTTTAGGCGGCCGCCCGGCGTCGGGCAGGTCCAGAAAGTCCTCGAACTGCGTCATGATCTTCTTGCGGATGGTGCGGGCGGCAAACTCGCGCTTGTCGGACGCCACCTCCACGGGCACCACCAGGTCGCTCTCTACGCGCACCACGCGCCGCCCGGCCCCGTCGGCCACTTGGTCGCGCCACCGCCGGGGGTAGCGCAGGTAGCCACGGTCGCAGACGATCAGCGACGCCTCCCGGCCCAGCTCCAAGGCCACCTCGGCGGGGTGCCCGCGCCGCAGCACGAACTTGATGTCGCGCTTCGCCAGGGTTTCGCTCACGTCCTGGAGCCCTTCGAGCATAAAAACGTAGTGGCGTAGATTAGCCTCGGGGTAGTCGTCCATCAGGCCGAAGCCCACCAGCACCGACTGGCCGAGCTCCTGTGCACGCTCCACGGCGTACTCAAGGGCGTGGTTGTCTTGGGCGCGCTGCGACTGCTGCATCCAGTAAAAGACGTACTTGCCTTCGGGATGCACGTCGTCGTCGCACAGCACCTGAATACGGTCTTCGTGAATCGCGGACATGGATGGTTGTTTGTTCAATTACTGGAGTATTGGGTTGCCGAGCTTTCCGACTGCTCGGGCTTTCGGTCTTTTGATGCCTCATCTGATGCCGCTGTCACCTTGAGCTTCATCTTGAACGGATGTGAAGGACCTGCGGGGGGCTTCTCTCAACTACCCGTTCATTCACCTAAAGCGCTCCTCTCGCGGCGGCGAAGGTAGAAAAAGGCCTCCCCCAACTACCTGTTCAATAGCCAAGGCCATCGCCCTACTTACCCTGATGATACGGTGATCGGCGGAGTTGTTTACCGGCCCTCGCCGCTCCTTTGCTTCTCTCATGATGAGGCCGCCGGTCGGGCCTTTCTGCTTCGAACCGAAAGCCCGACCTTACGGTTGATACCGCGTCTCCCCCGAACCACTTCTACCTTCCCGTATGAGCGACGTCATCAAGCACGAGTGCGGCATTGCCTTGGTGCGGCTGCGCAAGCCTTACCAGTACTACATCGATAAGTACGGCACGCCTACCTACGGGGCCGGTAAGCTCTACTTGCTGATGGAAAAACAGCGCAACCGGGGGCAGGACGGCGTGGGTGTGGCCAACGTCAAGCTGCGCGTCAGCCCGGGGCAGCGCTACATCAGCCGCTACCGCTCGATCGACGCCCAGCCCATCGAGAAGATTTTCAAGAAGATCAGCAAGAAATTCCGGCGCGTGCAGGAAGACAAGCCTGAGCACTACAACGACGCCGACTGGTTGCAGGAGAACGTGGGCTTTACGGGCGAAGTCTGGCTGGGTCACCTCCGTTACGGCACGCACGGGCGCAACAGTCTGGAGCACTGCCACCCCATGCTGCGACAGAACAACTGGCGCAGCCGCAACTTGGTGGTGGCCGGCAATTTCAATATGACCAACAACGACGAGCTGTTCGATAAGCTCGTCAGCATCGGCCAGCACCCCAAGGAGCGCACCGATACGGTGACGGTGCTCGAGAAGATCGGCCACTTTCTGGACGAAGAGAATCAACGGCAGTTCGACTATTGGCGCGGCGAGTACGAAAACCCCGAGCTCTCGGAGGTGATCGAGCGTGAGATGGACCTGCACCGCGTCTTGCAGCGCGCTTGCCGCGACTTCGACGGGGGCTACGCTATGGTGGGCATGACCGGCTACGGGGCGGCCTTCGTGGTGCGCGACCCAAACGGCATCCGCCCGGCCTACTACTACGCCGACGACGAGGTGATCGTGGTGGCCTCCGAGAAGCCCGCGATCAAGACGGCCTTCAACGCCGACTATGACGCAATTCGCGAGGTGACGCCCGGCCACGCCCTGGTGGTGCGCCCCGACGGTGACTTCTCCCTGAAGCCGTTCGTCGAGTCCGGCGAGAAGACCTCGTGCAGCTTCGAGCGCATCTACTTCTCGCGTGGCAACGACCCGCAAATCTACCGCGAGCGTAAGCGGCTGGGGCAACTGCTGGCCCCGCAGATTCTGGAGACCATCGACCACGACCTGGCGAACACGGTGTTCAGCTACATTCCGAACACGGCCGAGACGGCTTTTCTGGGCCTCTCAGAGGGCGTGCGCGCTTACCTGAGCGCGTTCCGGCAGTCGGCCTATACCGACGGCGTGCCCGAGGCCATCCGGGGCGCGTTGAAGGTCCACCCGCGCTTTGAGAAGTTGGTGGTCAAAGACGTGAAGATGCGGACGTTCATTGCCGACGACGCCCACCGGGCCGAGCTGGTCTCGCACGTTTACGACGCCACCTACGGCATCGTGCGGCGCGGCGTCGACACGGTGGTGGTAATCGACGACTCCATCGTGCGTGGCACCACGCTCGAACAGAGCATCCTGACCATGTTGCAGCGCCTCGAACCCAAGCGCATCGTGGTGGTGTCGTCGGCCCCGCAAATCCGTTTTCCGGATTGCTACGGCATCGACATGTCGAAGATGAAGGAGTTCGTGGCCTTTCGCGCCATGCTGGCCCTGCTGAAGGAGACGGGCCGCGAGCACCTGCTCGACGAGGTCTACGAGCGGTGCGTGGCGGCGTTGGAAGAGGGTCACGGCCACGAGCGCAACTACGTCAAGGACCTCTACGCACCGTTTACCTACGAGGAGGTGTCGAGCAAGATTGCCGAGATCATCACACCCAAGCAGGCCACCGTGCGCGTGGACGTGGTCTACCAGACCATCGAGAACCTGCACCGCGCCATCCCGAATCATCCCGGCGATTGGTACTTCACGGGAAACTACCCCACGCCCGGCGGCACGCGCGTGGTGAACCGCGCTTTCGTCAACTACATGCAGGGCAAGCTGGTGCGGGCGTACTGAGTACGCTTATGCGGGCTGTGGCAGTCCCAAGAAGGCACCGACAATTCGTCCCGTAATTCCCGTCTAACGCGTCATTGCGAGCGGAGCGCGGCAATCTGGTCCATTAAAGGCATAGATTGGCCACGCTGTGCCCGCGCAATGACGCGTCGATTTCACGAGTTAAGACTACTTCTCCATCAACGCCTCCTTGCCCTCGTCGGGGCGGGCGTGGTGCAAAAGGTTGTAGACGCTGTAAAAGAGGATCAGCAACCCACTGAGGGGCAGGGCGGCGTAGACGTAGCCGAGCGGCACGTTAAGCGCAGGCGAATTCTGCTCCAGGTAGAGCGTGATGTAGACCAAGTTGACGCCGCCGATCACCATCACCGTCAGGGCAAACAGGATCACCACCGTGTTGATGATCAGGTTCAAGCGACGCTGCCCGACGGGACCGGCCGAGCGCGGCACTAGGTCGATGGCGAGGTGTAGCCGCTGCCCGGTGGCGTAGGCTGCGCCCAGCAGGCCGAGCCACACCAACAGGTAGCGCGCGAGCTCATCGGTGAAGGCGCTGGGGCGGCCTACGAGGTCGCGCGAGGCCACCTGCCAGAGCACGTTGATGACC
>JBARYS010000517.1:0-6693 GCA_049648155.1 Catalinimonas sp.
AAGTTCGCCCTGGAAGGCATCGGCGAGGCGCTGGCCGGCGACGTGCGCCCGCTCGGCATCTGGGTGACGAACGTGGAGCCGGGGCCGTTCCGCACCGACTGGGCCGGGCGCTCGGCCACCTACACCGAGTCGCGCATTGACGACTACGCCGACACCGCCGCCCGCAACGCCGGGGCCATCCGGGGCGTGAGCGGCCAACAGGTGGGCGACCCCGCGCGGGGTGCGGCCGCCATGTGGGCGTTGACCCGCCTCGACGAGCCGCCCGTACACCTGCCGCTGGGCGAGGCGGCCTACAAGCGGGTCTACAAAAAGCTGGACGAACTGCGCGCCGAGGTGGAGCGCTACGAGCACCTGGGCCGACCGACCGACTTCCCTGCCGACGAGGCCTGACCGACCGCTCGTCACGCGGCGCGAACCCGGCTGGGGCTTTCTTCCTTAGCTTTGTTCCGGCAGCACGCTCCGTCTTCAGGGAACAGTGCGCGCGAAGCTTTTGGCATCGGGATCAAGATTTAATCTCGTTCGAGCCTGATCCCGTCCCCGATTTCGACTCCGAGCCTTTGGCGTGAGCTTAGCACGGCTCATCGCTGCTCACCGAGCGGTGTACGACCCGGCCACCGACTTTTTCACGACACAAACCCTTTGGTTCCGCCCCTAACGTCTCACGCATGAATTTTCAGTTGACGCCCGTCGTCAAGAACCTGCTCCTGATCAACGTCGGTCTGCTGGCTGCTGAATACCTGATGGTCTCAGACAGCTCGATGTTTTCGAGTTTGTTCGCACAGTGGTTCGGGCTGCGCTACGTGCTGGCCGACAGCTTCCGGCCGTGGCAGTTCTTAACCTACATGTTTATCCACGCGGGGCTCTCGCACATCTTCTTCAACATGCTGGGGCTCTTCTTTTTCGGCCCGCTGTTGGAGCGGTTCTGGGGCAGCAAGCGCTTCCTGATCTTTTACCTCGCCACGGGCCTGGGTGCGGGCGTGCTCTACTCGGCCATCAACTTTTACGAGACCTACAGCTTCGAGCAGGAGGTGGACGCCTACGTGCGCGACCCGAACCCCGACGACTTCGTGAAGCTGGTGCGCGACCACGAGGAAATCTTTTACGGCGTCTCGGACGCGGCCATCGAGAGCTTCGCCCGGTACCCCGACAACGCCGACCTGCAGGTGCAGACCGTGCGGGTGGCCAACGAGGCGCTGCTGCGCAAGGAAAACCTGCCGATGATCGGCGCGTCGGGCTGCGTGTTCGGCATCCTGGCGGCCTTCGGGCTGTTATTTCCCAACACCAAGCTTTTTCTGCTCTTCCCGCCCATTCCGGTCAAGGCCAAGTACATCGTCATCTTCTACGGCGTGACGGCCCTGTTCGGAGCCATCCGCGACGCCCCCGGCGACAACGTGGCCCACTACGCCCACCTGGGGGGCATGGTGTTCGGCTGGCTGCTGGTCATGCTCTGGGGCCGCGACCGGAATCGCTTCTACTGACACGCACGTGCTGAACCGCACCGGGCGGCACCGAACCGGTTCGGGAGCAACCCGTAATTTTGCGACCTATTAATCGGTAATGAATTCGATTCTCGACGACTTTAAAAACGCCTTTCGCCGGCCCGACAACGGAGTGGTCCAGTTGATCATCGTCAACCTGATCATCTTCCTGCTGATCAACTTGGTGCGGGTGATTCTGATCATCAGCCAGGCGGGCGAGTCGTTCAACGGCGTGTTCCTGCGGCAACTGGCGCTGCCCGCGCCCATCGTGGCGTTTCTCTTTCGGCCCTGGACGCTGATCACCTACTTCTTCACGCACGAGGGGTTCTGGCATATCCTCTGGAACATGCTGTTTCTCTACTGGTTCGGCAACATCCTGAAGGAGTACCTCAGCAACCGGCGCTTCGTGAACGTCTACGTGCTGGGCGGCATCGCGGGGGGGCTGCTCTACCTGCTGATCTACAACGTGGTGCCCTACTTCGTGCAGAACCAACCGGCGCTGGGGCTGATCGGCGCGTCGGGCTCGGTCTACGCCGTGGTGGTGGCCGCCGCCACGTTGATTCCGAACTACACCTTCAACCTGATCCTGATCGGACCGGTGCGCATCATCTACATCGCTACGTTCTTTCTGGTCTCCTCGCTGCTCTTCAGCGGCGGCGGCGGCATTGCGGGGGCCAACGCGGGGGGCAACATCGCCCACCTGGGCGGCGCGCTGATGGGCTTTCTCTTCATCCAACAACTGAACCGGGGCCGCGACTTGGGGCGGCCACTGACGAACTTCTTCAACTGGTTCAACGGGCTGTTCAACCGCAAGCCCCGGCTGCGCGTCACGCACTCGGGCAAGCGCCCTGCCACCCGCACCGCCGGGGGCCGACACGCCGGCAGCACCTCCGGACGACCCGACCAGGCCGAGATCGACGCTATCCTCGACAAGATTTCACACTCGGGCTACGAGAGCCTCTCCAAAGAAGAGAAGCAGAAGCTCTTCAGCGCCAGCCAGCGCGACTGATGCCCCACGGCAGCCGGGTACGTTCCCGCCGTGCCGCCTACCTTCGGGCCGCGTTCTGCCGGCTTACCCCTTGCCGGACGGCCCACCAAACCTTAACGAGCCTCTATGCTGGAATTTAAGTACATCCGCTTCGAGCAGCGTGACCACCTGGCAGTGCTGACAGTCAACCGCCCCGAGAAGCTCAACCCGCTCAACGTGGCCACCATCGAGGAGATCCGCGAGGCGATGCTGCACGTCTGCGAGTCGCGCGTGATCCGGGGCCTGATCATCACCGGCGCGGGCGAGAAGGCCTTCGTGGCCGGGGCCGACATTGAGGAGGTCGCCAAGCTTAACGAGGTGAACGGCCGCAAGTTTGCCGAGCGCGGACAAGAGGTGTTCGCCCTGGTCGAGGAGTGCAACAAGCCCGTGATCGCCGCCGTGAACGGCTGGGCGCTGGGCGGCGGCTGCGAGCTGGCCATGGCCTGCCACCTGCGCGTGGCCGCCCCGAACGCCCGCTTCGGGCTGCCCGAGGTGACGCTGGGCATCCTTCCCGGCTACGGCGGCACGCAGCGCCTCACGCAACTGGTGGGCAAGGGGCGTGCCCTCGAAATGATGCTGACCGGCGAGCCGGTCAAGGCGGGCGTCGCCAAGGACATCGGCCTGGTGAACCGTGTGGTGGAGACGCCCGCCGAACTGCTGCCCTACTGCGAAGAGCTGATGCGGAAGATCACCACGAAGGCCCCGCTGGCCGTGGGGCGCATCATCGACTGCGTGAACGCCTACCAGAACGGTGAGAACGGCTACCAGACCGAGGCCAACAGCTTCGCCAATTGCTGCAAGTCCGAGGACTTTCAGGAGGGCACCAAGGCGTTCCTCGAAAAGCGCAAGCCCGCCTTCAAAGGCAAATAAGAGCGCATGGGCACGCTGCGCCGGCTGATGAGCGACACCGTCCTCTACGGGCTGAGCAGCATCGTGGGGCGGGCGGTGAACTTCCTGCTCGTGCCGCTCTACACGGCGCTGTTCGACCCGGCCGCCTACGGCATCGTGGCCGAGCTCTATGGCTACGTGGCCTTCCTGAACGTGGTGTTCACCTACGGGATGGAGACGGCCTACTTCCGCTTCGCTACCAAAGACCCCGACCACCGCCGCCGTGCCTACGACGACGCCCTGAGTTTGCTGCTGCTCACCACCGTGGCGCTGACCGTGCTGCTGGTGGGGCTGGCCCCGACGCTGGCCCGCGTGCTGGCCTACCCCGACAAGGCACACTACTTGGTCTGGCTGGCGCTGACGGTGGGCATCGACGCCGCCGTGGCGCTGCCCTTCGCGCGGCTGCGGCTCGAAGGCAAGGCCATGAAGTTCGCCATGACCCGCCTGGTGAACATCTTGGCTAACATCGGCTTCAACCTCTTCTTCCTCTACTTCTGCCGCTGGGTGTACGACGGCGAGCTGCTGCCCGCCCTGCGGCCGGTGATCGACGCCGTCTACGACCCCACGCTGGGCGTGGGCTACGTGTTCCTTTCGAACCTGCTGGCGAACGCCCTCTTCGTGGTGCTGCTGCGGCGCGAGTTGTTCGACTTCCGGTGGCGCTTCGACCGCGTGCGGCTGGGGCCGCTGTTCCGCTACGCCTACCCGCTGCTGTTCGCGGGGCTGGCGGGCATCGCCAACGAGACGCTCGACCGGCCGCTGCTGCGCTGGCATCTGCCCGACGACTTTTACCCCGGCCAGACGCCCCTCGACGCCGTGGGCGTGTACAGCGGCTGTTACAAGCTGGCCGTGATCGTGAACCTGGGCATCCAGGCGTTCCGCTACGCCGCCGAGCCGTTCTTCTTCGCCCGCGCCGCCGACCGGCAGTCGCCCGCGCTGTTCGCCCGCGTCATGCACTGGTTCGTGATCGTGGGCACCTTCACGTTCCTCGGCATCAGCCTCAACCTGGAGTGGATCGCCCCGCTGGTGCTGCGCCGCGCCGAGTACCTGGCGGGCGTGGGCATGGTGCCGATCCTGCTGCTGGCCTACGTCTTCGCGGGCGTCTACCTCAACCTGTCGATCTGGTACAAGCTGACCGACCGCACGCACTGGGGCACGATCCTGCTGGCGCTGGGCGCGGCTGTGACCGTCGGGGTCAACCTGCTGTTGATTCCGGTGCTGGGCTACTGGGGGAGCGCCTTGGCCACACTGCTCTGCTACGTGACGATGAGCGTGGTCTGCTACGTGGCCGGACAACGGCACTTCCCCATCCCTTACCAGTTGGGCTGGGGCCTCGTCTACCTCTTGCTTGGCGTGGCGCTGGTCACCTTCGACGCCTGGCTGGTGGTCGAGTCGCCCTGGTTGCGCTGGGCGCTGCGTGCGGGCTGGGTCGGGCTGTTCGTGGGCGTGGTCTTGGTGCGGGAGCGGCCGCTGCGGCGGGCGGTGGCTTCGTGAGGGGCCGACGCTAGAAGACTTGTTCGGAGTATTGATATCCGCTTTCTAACCGCTGTCCGAGGTTTACAATCTTATACTTCCCCTCCGGCCTCCAACTTTTTTTAAAGAGCCATGTATTTGCGAAGAGTTTGGTTTAAGAAGGTGAGACGGCGGAATTCTATCTGTAGATCACCACGCCTTTTTGATTGATTTACGAGCTGGTGGAAAACCACTTCAAATCGCTTCACTGCTCATATGGGCATTCCGACCGTGCTTTTGCAGAAAAAATCGCAACTTGTAGTCCATGTCAAATCATTCCTTCATGTCCACCGAAGTTATCTTCATCGTCTCCGAGTCACCCGAAGGAGGACTAGAAGCCCGCGCGCTCGGCCACTCTATCTTCACGGAGGCTGATACACCCGACGAGCTTCGTATCATGGTTCGAGACGCAGTCGCTTGCCATTTCGACGAGGCAGATCGACCGAACGTCATACGGCTGCACTTCGTCCGTGAAGAGGTACTATTGGCGTGAGAATTCCACGAGACCTCGACGGCAAAAAACTTGTTCACCGCCTTCGGAAGCTGGGCTACGAACAAACCCGGCAGAGCGGCAGTCACGTACGGCTGACGCGACGGGCGGCAGAGGGAGACCACCACATCACAATTCCACTTCATAGCCCTCTGCGGGTAGGTACACTAAGCACGATTTTAAGCGACGTTGCCCAGCATCTTAAGGTGAGTAAAGACGAATTGATCCGTTGGGTCTTGTAGTGATTACGTCTTCTACTTGGTGCTCGACGCCCAGCCGACGGCCGAGTGGCTCCGCTAGGTCGGGCTGTTCGTGGGCGTGGTCTTGGTGCGGGAGCGGCCGCTGCGGCGGGCGGTGGCTTCGTGAGGGGCGTTCCTACCCCTCTTCGGCCAGCAGTTCGTCGACGGTCGCGTCGAACTCGGCCACGAAGTCGTCGTAGGCCGCGCCGGTGGCCGGGCCGCTGAAACCGGTGTGGACGCGCCGCACCCGTCCGGCCTTGTCGATGAAGATCGTGGTGGGAAACGACATCACCCGGTTCAGGGCGGGGAAGACGGCCGCGCGGGTCTCTTCCGACGTGTTGCCCGCGAAGGCGAAGTCGTAGCCCACGTCGTAGCGGTCGACCACGCGTTGGATGCGCTTCTTTGCGTAGTCGAAGTCGTCCTTCCGTTCGAACGCCACGCCGATCACCTCCACGCCCCGATCGCGGTTCTGGCGGTGCCAGGGGGCTAAAAAGGCCGTCTCGTCCATGCAGTTGGGACACCAGGTGCCGAAGATCTGTACGATCCGCACCTTGCCCGCGTAGGCGTCGCCGTCGGGCGAAAGGGTGCCGCCGCGCACGCTGGGAAGTTCGAAGGCGACACGCTCGTAGCCCTCTTTCAGGTAGGTGAGCTGGTCGGCGTCGGGCAGTGTGGCATCGGGGTCTCGGTGGGCCGTCCAGGTGCGGTAGCCGGTCAGGCCGGAGTGGTGCACGCCCCGCAGCGAGTCGCCCCGCACCTGGGCGGCGAACACGTAAAGATGGTTGCCGTCGAACGCCGACAGGTGCAGCGAGTCGCCCGCGACGCGCCCCGCCAGAAAGCGGTAGTCGCCGGTGGGCGTCAGGAACGAGCCGGTGAGTTGTTCGCCCGCCTGCTCAAACTGTCCGATGGCCTCGGTGGTGGTGCCCTCGTTCTGAAAGCGCACGGCCCAGCGTCCGCCCACCTCCCCGGCCGGCCCGGTGGCGTCCGTGGGTGCGAAGCGGTAGTCGGGGCCGAACTGCGCGGCAAAGGGCACGCGGTAGGGCGCGTCGGTGTCGAGCTTTTCGT
>JBARYS010000518.1:0-6755 GCA_049648155.1 Catalinimonas sp.
TACGCCCTGGAAGGCTTCCAGCTTGATGTGCTCGACTACCTGCTCAAGCCCATCACGTTCGACCGCTTCTTCAAGGCCGTCGTGAAGGCGCACGACCTCTGGACGCTCCGCCGCCGGGCCGACCAGACACCCGCCGCCCTGGCCGCTGCTGTAGATACGCCTGAAGACGATAGCTTCTTCATCAAGGTGGACAACCGCTACGAGCAGGTCCGCCGGCAGGAGGTACACTTCGTCGAGGCGCGCCAGAACTACGTCCTGCTGCACACGGACCGGGGGCGCTTCCTGACGCTGCTCACCATGAAGAGCGCCGAAGAGCAACTGCCGCCGCCCGCCTTCCTGCGCGTCCACAAGTCGTACGTGGTGGCCGCCGCGCACGTCGACGCCGTCGAGGGCAACCAACTGCACGTCGGCGAGCACCGCATCCCCGTGGGGCGTCAGTACCGCGAGCAGGTTGCCGAAGAGCTGGTAAACCGCCGGTTGTGGCGGAAGTGACGTGAGAAGCGAGGGCGAAGTTTAGACGGACCCTTAATCTTGTGGGCCGATCTTCGCCGCTGGTCACCTTAGCTACTTCCCATGCACATCATTCCCGCCATCGACATCATCGACGGCAAGTGCGTACGCCTCACGCAGGGCGACTACGCCCGTAAGAAAGAGTACGCCGCCGACCCGCTCGACGTGGCCAAGCGCTTCGAGGGGGCGGGCCTGACGCGCCTGCACCTGGTAGACCTGGACGGTGCCCGTGAGAAGCGCGTGGTGAACTACCACGTGCTCGAACGCATCGCGGCCAAAACGAGCTTGCACATCGACTTCGGCGGAGGCGTGCGCTCCGACGACGACCTGCGCATCGCCTTCGAGAGCGGCGCGGCCCAGGTGACCGGCGGCAGCGTGGCCGTGCGCGACCCGGAGTTGTTTCAGGAGTGGTTGGACCACCACGGCGCGGAGCGCATCATTCTCGGGGCCGACGCACGCGGGGGGCGCATCGCCGTCAGCGGTTGGCAGGAAGACTCCGGACGCGACCTGTTCGACTTTCTGGAAGAGTACCGGGAGCGGGGCGTGCGCTACGTGATCAGCACCGACGTGGCGAAGGACGGTCTCCTGCAAGGACCGGCCACGGACCTCTACCGCGAAATCCGCGCGCGCTTCCCGGACCTGCTCTTGGTGGCGAGCGGTGGGGTGAGTGGACCGGCTGACCTGGACGCGCTGGCCGAGGTGGGTGTCTGGGGGGTGATCGTCGGCAAGGCGCTCTACGAGGGGCACCTGCAACCCGAGGAGCTGGAGCGCTGGGGAGGTTGAGCAGGGGCGATCACCGTCGTGCCTTCTCCCGCTTCGACTTTTTGGGTGGTTGCAGCGAGTCGATCTTGTGGTTGATCTGTGTATTCAGTGGGTAGCGGTCGTGCAGCTCTTCGAGTATCAGCAGTGCCTGCTTTTTATTCTTCTTTGCCAGGTGCAAGCTCAGCTCGTTCTCCAACTCGTCGTCGGTTGGAAAGAAAGAGTTCTGCGACACTACCATCGAGTGGGCCGTGACGTAGAAGTCGGCGTCCGGAGCGCGGTAGGTTTCGCCCAGCGTGTAGCAGACTTTGAGTTGGTAGGTCTCTTCGCCGCAGCGGTGCCACTTCCAGGCCGACATCTTCAGCACGCGTAGCACCTCTTTCTCGATGCCGTTTCCCAGCCGCGACAATACTTGGATTTGGTAAGGCTCCTTCGTGTCGCACCCGATCTTGAAGTTTACCACCGCCAGGCCCATCTGCGAGTACATCCGGGCCTCTTCGGGGTAGCGCAGGTGCTTCTCCAGAAACTTGTTGAAGGCTTCGCGCCCACCGCCGAAGGCACGGTCGATCGAGCCGTCGATCACCCTCTTCTGTGACGAGCGTGCCTGTGTCTGCGCCTGTGCGTGAACGGAAGCCGCGCTAAGAACGAGGAGGGCTAGCCACAAGCGGGTGAGAGGGGGAATGGATTTAAGCGAAAGCAACTGCGTATCTGTTGAAGAAGGAAGCATTTCTAGGTAAAATTACAAATTTCCGGTTCTTCCGCCGTCCACGGGCAAGTTGATGCCGTTTACGTACGCAGCGGCCGGCGAAGCGAGGAAGACCACGGCGGCGGCCACCTCGGCGGGAGTGGCAAAGCGCCGCGCGGGGATCGAGGCCTCCATGCGGCGCACCATCTCGTCGGGCGCGATGCCGTCGCGTGCGGCCCACTGCTCGATCAGCCCCCGGAGGCGCTGCGTGTCGGTAGCGCCGGGCAGCACGTTGTTAACCGTGATGCCGTGGGGGGCAACCTCCAGCGAGAGCGTCTTCGCCCAGTTGGCCACCGCAGCGCGGATCGTGTTCGACACACCCAAGCCGGGAATCGGCTGCTTCACCGAAGTGGAGATCACGTTGACGATGCGCCCCCAGCCCGCCCGCCGCATCAGGGGGAGCAGCGCTTGGGCTAAAATCTGGTTGCACTGAAGATGTTGCGCGAACGCCGCCGCAAACGCCTCGGTGGTGGCCTCGGTGATGGGACCGCCGGGCGGGCCGCCGGTGTTGTTGACTAAGATGTGAGCCTCCGTACGCGCGGCGGCCCATTGGCCGATCACGGCCCGGACCTCTTCGAGACGGCCGAAGTCGGCTACCAGGTAGTCGTGTTGCTGCCCCGCAACGACGGGGAGCGCGGCGCAAACCTCTTGCAACTTGACGGCGTCGCGCGCCAGCAGCGTCACGCTGCACCCGAGCCCGGCAAGTGCTTCGGCCACCGCCCGCCCGATGCCTTGCGTACTGCCGCCCACCACGGCGCGCTTGTGGGTCAGGTCGAAGTCCATGACCGCAGTTTACGCAGAAATCGCCACGCACGCCGGGGGGCAAAAGTCCGGACGCTACCTTCTTCTCTGCCGCTCCAGGGCGCGGGGGTAGCTGAAGTCTGGGTTGATGGCCGGGGTTTCGACCTCCATGCGAGCAATCCAGCGGTAGAGAGCGTCGCGCAGGGCGATGGTCCGTTCCGGCATCGCTGCCGATAGGTCGTTGGTCTCGCTGATGTCTTCCGCTAAGTTATAGAGCTCGGTACGTCCGTGTGGCACGTAAGTGCCGTCGCGCGCCAAGTCAATGTAGTCGCCAAAGAACTCGATCAGCTTGTAGTCGCCTTGGCGGATCACAGCGGCGGGCGTCGCCCCCCACTGTGCGTCGTAGAGCGGCATGTACCCGTACAGCGTGTCGCGGTCGAGCGAGCCGCCTCGCAGCAGCGGCACCAAGCTCACGCCGTCGAGTGGGTGGTCGGGCGGCGGGGCGGCGTTGGCGAGCTCCAGCAGGGTGGGGTAGAAGTCGACTACGTCTACCGGCGTGTCGATGGTCTGCCCGGCGGCCACCGCTTTTGGCTGACGCACCAGCACGGGCACGCGAATGCCCCCTTCGTAGGGCGAGCCTTTGCCGTGGCGCAGCGGTGCGTTGTCGAATGAGGCGTCCACCCCCCCGTTGTCCGACAGAAAGATGACGACCGTCTGCTCGGTGAGCTTCAGGCGGTCGAGCTCGTCGAGCAGCCGCCCTACCGAGTGGTCCAGGTGCTCAAGGGCAGCCAGGTAGGGGGCGCTGCGCAACCCCTCTTCGGGGTGGCCACGCTTCCGGTATTTGGCCACGATCTCGGGTGGTGCCAGCACCGGCCCGTGGATGGTATGGTGCGACAGATAGCAGAAGAACGGCCCCTCGCGGTGGGCACGCATGAATTTGATGGCTTCGTCGGTTAGAAAGTCCACGCCCTTGTCACCGTATTTCTGGTACTCCGACGGGTCGCTCACCGGGTCCACGTAATCGAAGCCGTAATCGCCGGCGTGAGCGGCCAGCAACCGCGTGTAGTAGCCCACGCCCGACTCGTAGTTCGACAGGTGCCACTTCCCTAACAGGGCCGTCGTGTAGCCGGACGTTTGCAGGGCCTTGGCCACGGTGGTGTTCTCGGGGGGCAGCAGCTCCAGGTAGTCTGGTTCAACAAGGCGGGCGTGGGGGTAGCGGTACTGCGGAATGACGTGCCACATCTGATTGCGGGCGGTGTGCTGGCCAGTGAGCAGGGCCGCCCGCGTGGGGGTGCATTGGGGGGTGACATATGCCTGCGTGAAGCGCGCGCCCTCGCGGGCTAGCCGGTCGAGGTGCGGCGTGGCGACGTAGGGATTTCCGTAGCTGCTCAGGGCGGTCCACCCCAGATCGTCGGCCAGAATGAAGAGCACGTTCGGCGGTTGGGCGCGGAGGGCCACACAGACGAACAGCAAGCACAAAGAAAGGGAGCGCAACATAACCGGATAGAAAGCTGCCGGGCAACGGAATACTCACCCTCGTCCTCGAAATCCTGTGGGCGGCGGTGGCCCTGCCACCATTCGGCGGCGGTAACTACGTAGTTGCACCTCCGGGGCGTAACATTACGTTCGACGATTTCGACAGTAGTTCAAAACCCTATATATGCCCAGACGCGTCGCGCTTTGTCTCTGCCTCTTGCTCTGTCTCTTTGCCGCCCGGCCGGCCGGCGCCCAGATTCTGGAACTTCCAAAGCGGGTATTCAGCAGCATCTTTAACGACACGGTATCGCCCGAGCGTCCTAAGTTCATCGCCTACCCGACCGTGGCCTACGCCCCTGAGACTGCCTGGGAGTTTGGCGTGAGTGCCCTCTACGTCTACTACGCCGGCCGCGACACCACTAACCGCCTCAGCGAGATCAACGCCTTTACGTTCATCACGCTCGAAAGTCAGTACGGCCTCTGGCTGGACCACGCTCTTTATTCTGACCGGAGCAAGTGGTTCTTCCTGGGGCGGCTGCGCTACCAGCGCTTTCCGCTGCTCTACTACGGCATCGGTCCCGACGCGCCCGACCGGGAGCTGGCGCAGGTCGACGCCAACAGCATCGCTCTGCGCGAGCGCGTGCTCCGCAACCTGTCCGGATCGCTCTTCCTTGGGCTGGAACTCGACTTCCAGCGGCTGGGCAGCGTTACGTTCGAGGAGCTCACCGACGAGCCCTTCGAGCGCCCGCGTGGGGCCGACGGCTCCACCAACTGGGGGCTGGGGCTGGGACTGGTCTACGACCAACGCCACAACGTGCTCAACGTCCGCGAGGGCTTTTTCGGCGAGGGGGGCTTCCTGCACTACGACGAAGCGCTGGGCAGCGACTTCACCTTCACGAGCTACTTTCTGGACGCCCGCTACTACCAGCCCGTCACCGAGAGTCAGGTGCTGGCCGCGCAGGCGTTCGTGTCGCATATCACGGGCGAGGTGCCCTTCAACCAACTCTCGCTCATGGGAGGCGAGAGCCTGATGCGCGGCTACTACCTCGGGCGCTACCGCGACAAGTCGTACGTTGCCACACAACTAGAATACCGCTTCTTGCCCTTCCCGTTCAGCCGCCGGTGGGGAGCGGCCGCGTTCGTCGGCACGGGGGGCGTCTCGCCGGCGCTCAGCGCGGTGAACCTTCGCAAGTGGGCGGTGGCGGGCGGCGGCGGCGTGCGCTTCCTGATCTTCCCAAACAAAGACATCTTCACGCGCATCGATGTGGCCTTCACGCGCGAGGGGCCGGGCTACTACTTCTTCATCGGCGAGGCATTTTGAATAAGCCTTGGTCTGCCGGGCCGTGCCGTAGGACTCGACGGCTTGCCGGTGATCACGGCAAAATCGAAGCAACCGGTACTGATTCCATCAGAACGCACATGACAAAGAGCAGCGCCGCCGTCTCGGTCCTGCCACTCGTCGGCTTGGTCTTCAAGGGGCTTTGTTGCATAAATAAAGATAATTTTTTTCGGATTCTCGGAAGATTATTTTGTTAGCATCGCTCTGTGGCTCCGATACCGGAAGGATATTCTACGTTTTGAAGAGTGAACCTCAAAATCCTAAAGTATGATGTGTTATGAAATGCGTATAATTTCTTGATAATCAGCGAGTCGATTCATGCAACAAAGCCTCTTCAAGGTGTCCGGACAGGACACCATCTACATCGATAAATCAATCAAATACACTCTCCGTTCGGAGTAGTAAAATGCCAAGCACAGAACTCAGAAGCCCAACCCGACGTGTGTCGAGTTGGGCTTCTGAGTTCTGACAAGGTGATAACCTACAGCGCGATGCCGCTGAACGAAAGAAAGCCGAGGCCCATCAGGCCGGTGATCAGCATCGTGATGCCGAGGCCCTTCAACGGGGCGGGTACGTTTGAGTACTTCAAGCGCTCGCGGATGGCTGCCAGGGCGATGATGGCCAGCAGCCAGCCGATGCCCGACGTGAAGCCGTACACGCTCGCCTCAACCAGCCCGAACTCCTTCTGCACCATGAAGAGCGATGAGCCCAGGATGGCGCAGTTCACGGCGATCAGCGGCAGAAAGATACCCAGCGAGCCGTAGAGGGCGGGGGAGACCTTCTCGATGATCATCTCGACGAGCTGCACGAAGGCGGCGATGATGGCGATAAACATGATGAACTGCAGAAAGTCGAGGTTCACCCCGGCCAGCGCTGGCGAGAGCCACGACAGCGCCCCTTCTTTCAGCACGTACTCCTGCAGCAGCCAGTTGAGCGGCACGGTGAGCGTGAGCACGAACACCACGGCCAGCCCCAGGCCCATCGAAGTGTTTACCTTCTTCGAGACGGCCAGGTACGAGCACATCCCCAGGAAGTAGGCGAACACCATGTTCTCGATGAAGATCGATTTGATGCCGATGTTGATGAGTTCCATAATGCTTGTATTGAGTATTAGGTATCAAGTATTAGGTATTGGCTTTTGTACTTAGGTGCGTCAGCTACCCTGTACTTAATACCTGATACTTT
>JBARYS010000519.1:0-4227 GCA_049648155.1 Catalinimonas sp.
GAAGAACAAGAAGTACGACGCGTCGCTGACCATGCTCGAAGAGTTCTTCGTGGAGGCCAGGCAGTACGACGCGGCCGGGGCCACCGCGCCCAATCCCCGGCTGGCCGCCCTAAACGGAGTGTTCAGCGGTGAGCAGCGCCTCTACCTGCACGCCGACTACGGTAAGGACATCGTCGAGGCGGTTAAGTTTGCCGAGCGTCACGGCGTGCAGAAGCCCGTGGTGGTGGGCGGCATGAATGCCGCCGAGGTGAGCGACTTTCTGGTCGAGCACGACGTGCCCGTGATCGTCTCGCGCATCCACGCGCTGCCCATGCGGCCCGAAGACGACGTCGACTACGCCTACCGGGTGCCGAAGGTGCTGCACGACGCCGGCGTGCGCGTGGCCCTCGACTACAGCGGTGACATGGAGCAGATGGGTGCGCGCAACCTGCCATTCCTGGCGGGCACGGCGGCCGCCTACGGGGTCGATCCCGAGGTGGCCCTACAAATGGTAACCCTCCACCCGGCGGAAATTATGGGCGTGGCCGACCGGGTCGGATCGCTCGAAGCGGGCAAGGACGCCACGCTGGTCGTCTCGCGCGGCGACCTGCTGGACCCACGCGGCAACGACGTCACGCACGCGTTCATCGGGGGCCGCAAGGTGGCGCTTACCAGCAAGCACGTGCAGCTCTACGAGCAGTACCGCGCCAAGTACGGCCAACCCGCCGGGTCACGATAGCTTGTCGCGGTAGTCTTCGTAGCCGAAGCGACGCACCCGTTCGAACGTGCCGTCCTCGTGCCACAGGCCCAGGTCGGGGTGGCGCACACCGTTGAAAAAGGTGGTCTTCACCATCGTATAGTGCATCATGTCGTCGAACACCAGCCGGTCGCCGATGCGCAGCGGCTCGTCGAAGGCGTAGTCGCCTACAAAGTCACCCGCGAGGCAGGTGCTGCCCCCCAGGCGGTAGGCCACGTCGTCGGGGCCGGCGTCGCGCGCGCCGATCACCCGGGGCTTGTAGGGCATCTCGATGCAGTCGGGCATGTGCGCCGACACCGACGCGTCCATCACCACCGCCCGCACCCCCCGGCTGTCGAATTGGTCCTGTACCGTCGCCACGAGGTAGCCCGTCTGCCACGCCACCGCCGAGCCCGGCTCCAGGATCACCTCCACGTCCCACTTCTCGCGGATGTCGCGCAGCAGCCCGATCAGGTGCGGCACATCGTAGTCGTCGCGCGTTATCAGGTGGCCGCCGCCCAGGTTAAGCCACTTGGCTTGCTTCAAGAGGGGGGCAAAGCGGTCTTCCACTACCCGGAAGGTCCGTTCCAGCGCGTAGGAGTCGCTCTCGCAGAGCGTGTGCATGTGCAGCCCCTCGATGCCCTCCGGCAGGCGGTCGTTCAGGTTGCCGGCGGGTTGCCCGAGCCGCGAACCGGGGACGGCCGGGTTGTAGAGGTCGGTGGTGACTTCAGAATACTCCGGGTTGATGCGAATGGCGCACGAGGGCGGGCGGTGGTACGCACGCACGCGCTCGCGAAACCGCTCCCACTGCGCCACGGAGTTGAACGAGAGGTGTGAGCAGTAGCGGAGAATTTCGTCGAACTCGTCGTCGTAATACGCCGTGCTGAAGCAGTGCCCTTCGCCGCCGAAAGCCTCGTGGCCGAGCCGCGCCTCCCAGAGGCCGCTGGCCGTGGTGCCGGAGAGGTACTGCCGTACCAGCGGGAACGTCCGGAACATCGCGAAGCCCTTCAGCGCCAGCAGGATGCGCACTCCGGCGGCCTCCCGCACGTGCTGGATCAGTTCGAGGTTTTGCCGCAGACGCCCCATCTCCATCACGAAGCAGGGCGAGGGCACCTGGGTAAAGTCGACGGTCGGCGCGGCGCGCTCGATGTGGGGTAGGGTTGTTGACATGGCCTAAGCAACGACCGGGGCGGGGGTGGGGTTCGGGCTACCGACCGTCTTCGGACTGCCACCTACGGATCGTGTCAAGAATAGAGCGCTCGTGGTGTCCAGCAATTTCGAGGTGGTCTTTGAGCGGTTTGCCCTCGGCGGTGAGGTTAAACAGCAGCAGCGTCTTGGTCTCGCCGAACGTCAGGCTGTTGCCTTCGATCTTGTTGAAGTGGTAGTTCCAGTCGAGGAGAAACTTCTGCCGGATGCGCTGTTCCTGCACGGCGTCGAGTGGCCGGAGGGCCGCCGCCGCTCGCCGGTCGATGCCGGCCGCTCTCGTAGGGTGGCGGTGGTCAACTCAGCGTCGGGTCTTCGCCGTCGGTAAGCACCTCGACCAGTTCTTTCATCTCCTCCACTTTGTCGCGCTCACCGAGCTTCTCGAACGAGTAGATCAGGTTGCGCAGCATCCGCCGCACGATGTCCACGTGGCTACACGGCTCGTAGAAGATCGGCAGTTTGGCCAGGTTCAGGTGCTGCACGTAGCTGTCGATGTCCGACTTGTAGAACATCAGCCCCTTGTTGAAAGCGTTGATGTAAAACTGGATCTCTTCCGACTTGTAGGTCAGCACGAATAGGTTGGGCAGGTTGACGCCGAAGACGGGCAGCTTGAGCTTACGGGCCACCAGCAGGTAGACCACGCAGAGCGAGATCGGGTTGCCCTTGTGCGACTCCAACACGATGTTCAGCATCGAGTTGTTGGGCGCGTGGAAGTTCTTCGTGTTCGACGAGAAGCGCAGCCGCCCGAAGAGCACGTCGTTGATAATGCGCACTTGATCAAACGGGTGGAGGTCGTTCTTCATCTCCAGCCACGTCTCGTAGTAGATCTGCTCCATCTCGCGCTTCAGCTTACCATACTCCAGGTCGGGGTACTGGTAGGTCGCCACTAGCCAGGCACCCTCCAGCAGGTCTTGGCCGCCGGTCTCCTTCCAAGTGACGAGGCGACGGCGCAGCGCCTGAAATTGCAGGCTGTGAATCAGGTCTTCGATCCGCTTCTGAATGTCGGGGTTGAAGGTGCTCTCCCATTCGGTCTCCAGAAACGGGATGATGGGATCGCCCAGGCCGATGATGCGCTGCTCAACGTGGTTCAGTACCTCTTGGTCGTCGTCGCCGAGGAGCGACACCAGGGCGCGTAGTTCGCGGTCTTCCATATCCATAAAATTACGGAAATCCGGTCATGGCTTCGCCGCCGCCCGCTCGTGCCGAAGGGGCTACCTTCGCGCCGTGTGGGTGTTGAAAACTCTTTCGCGGCTGCCGTGGTCGGTGGCTTACGCGCTGGCCGACGCGCTGGCCTTCGTGGCGCACCGGCCGGTGGGCTACCGTAAGCAGGTGGTGCTCAGTAACTTGCGCCGGTCGTTTCCGAACGCAGATGAGGAGGAGCTGCGGCGCACGGCGCGCGCGTTCTACCGCAACCTGGCCGACGTGACGATCGAGACGCTCAAGTCACTGACCCTGACGGAAAAAGCGCTGCGGCGGCGGGTCGCGCTCAGCAACCCCGAAGACTTGATACGGGCGGCCGAGGTGCACGGCGGCGCGCTGATCATGACCCCCCACCAGTGCAACTGGGAGTGGCTGCTGCTGCGCTATTCGCTCGAATTGCCCTTGGTGTTGGCCGTCTACCGCCCGCTGCACAGCCCCTTCGCCGACCGCCTGATGCGCACCATCCGCGCGCGCTTCGGGGCCACGCCGGTGCCCGACCGGCAGCTACCCCGCGCCTTGGCTACCCACCGGCGGCGGGTGACCTACACGGCCCTGGTGGCCGACCAGACGCCCTCGCCCAAACGAGCGTACTGGACCGAATTTATGCATCAGGACACCCCCTTCTTCCGGGGCACGGCACGGCTGGCCCGCACCACGGGGCACCCGGTGTTCTTCGCCCGGATGGAGCGCGTGCGGCGCGGTCATTACGTGGTCCACGTCGAGCCACTGGCCACGCCCCCCTACGGCGAAGACACGGACTGGATTCTCGACCGCTTCGTAGCGGCCACCGAGGCGACCATCCGCACCCAACCCGAAGCGTGGCTCTGGTCGCACCGCCGCTGGAAGCACCACAGACCCAGGTAATCCATAGCTTTCGGTCCACAGTCGATGCCGGTCCGGACGCTTCCGGTCCATAACTTTTAGCCAAAGGCCAACTAAAGATACGGCGTCAGATCTCCCAACCCCTGTCGTACCACCTGGGCTTCGCCTTCGCTGAAGTCGACCACCGTTGAGGCCACGTTGCGGCCGTAGCCGCCGTCGACGATCACATCGACCAGTTGTTTGTACTTCTCGTAGATCAGCTCCGGATCGGTCGAGTACTCGATCAC
>JBARYS010000520.1:0-4599 GCA_049648155.1 Catalinimonas sp.
GTCGACCAGCAGGCGGCGGGCGTGGGTCTGCAGGAGCCGCACCACCAGCTCGCGCGAGGTCTGCCGCACGAACAGGTCGCGCGCCGGGTGGTCTTCGACGAACAACTGCACCAGCCGCCGGACGGTATCGTGCAGAAAGGGGTCGTTCATCAGGTGGAAGGGCCGGTCGTCGAGCGCCCAGGCGTCGCCCGGTTCGGCGCGGGGGCAGTGCTCTTCGAGCAGCACGCACGTCTCGCGGATCAGCTCTTCCGACAGCGCCAGCGCCAGGCAGCGCGTGGGGGCGTCGTCGCTGGCGTCCGGAAAGTCGATGTGCATCGGCTCGCCGGCGGGCAGCACCAGCGACTCGCCCGGCCAAAAGTCGAACGGCCGGTGGTCGCGCAGGTGCATCACCTTTTGTCCCGTGATCATCGAGGCGAGCACGGGCGCGTCGAAGCGCAGCCAGACGCGCTCGGCGGGGCGCAGGGCGTCGTAGAGGTTCAGCTCGGCGACGTCGACCGTGTAGCAGCGGCGGTTTTCCACCAGGCGGTCGAGCGGCCGCCCGGCGGGGCGCTCGGTGAGCGCACGGAGGGAGGTAGACATGGTGGTGACGGCAGGTTGCGAAGAGGCAAAGTGGCAGGCTAACAAGTTACATTAGGCCGTGTTGACATGGAGGATATTTTCACGGCTTCGCGCGTCTTTTTGCGCGTAGTCCAAGTCGCTTGAGGCGGACGATTGCGGGGCCGCCTAAGTAGCGCATCGGCCAACGAAAGCGGCGCAGCAATCGCACAAGAAGAGCCGAAAGCATCAGCAGACTCCAGGTCAACACGACCTAAAACGTGCTTTTGCCCGGCCGCGCGCATTCAGGCCGGCAGGCGCTCCAGCCGGTCCTTCCACCGTGCCCAGTCGGGCATCAGTTGCGCTTGCAGGGCGTAGAACGCACCGGAGCGGAACGAGGCGAAGTAGCGCTGCCGGCGACTGCAGGTGGGCCACGGTGGCCTCTTCCAGATCGAAGGGTGGCAGGTCGGGTGGGGCGGGGGCGCATCCGGTCGTCGACAGCAGGGCGGCGGCGCTCCCGAGGGCACCACGGTGCAGAAAGTCTCGGCGTTTCAAGCGAGGAGGGGGTTCGTGAAATCCGGAAAGTACGGACAACAACCCAACCACTGCGTCTGGAAGGCCAATCGAGCGGCAAGCGGTGGGAACACAGCGCCCCCCCACCGCGTCGAGAGGAATCTACTTTTGCCGGATGAACCACTTCCTCGTCAAGACCGAACCCGAAGCCTTCTCCTGGGACGACCTGGTGCGCGAGTCGCCCGCCTGCTGCTGGGACGGCGTGCGCAACTACCAAGCGCGCAACTACCTGCGGGCCATGCAGATCGGCGACCGCGTGCTGATCTACCACAGTGTGAAGGAGCGCCGCGTGGTGGGTATCGCCCGGGTGACGCGCGCCGCTTATCCCGACCCGACCGTGGTCGACGACCGCTGGGTGGCCGTCGACCTGGCCGCCGACGCGCCGCTGCCCCGCCCCGTGCCGCTGGCCGAGATCAAAGCCGACGAGCTGCTGCGCGAGTTGGCGCTGGTGCGGCAGTCGCGGCTGTCGGTGATGCCCGTACCCGCTGCGGCCTACGACCGCATCTTGATGTTGGGACAGGGGTAAGGCGCGTCAGAAGCTCATCAGCTCCTTGAAGCGGCTGGTCTGGCGGCGCGACACCTCGACCGTCTCGCCGCCGCGCAGGTAAAGCTTGAGGGTGTGGCTGAACCAAGGCTCGATGCGCTCGATCCAGTGGACGTTGACGATGTGCTTGCGGCCGGCGCGGAAGAACGTGCGCGCGTCGAGGCGGCTCTCCATGTAGTTGAGCGTCTTCGGAATCATGGGCCGCTGGTCCTCGAAGAAGATGCGCGTGTAGTTGTTCTCCACCTCGAACAGGCGGATCTCGGCCAGCGGCACGAACCAGCAGCGGTCGCCGTCGCGGACGAACACCTTGTCGCCCTGCCCCAGCTTGCCGGTGGGGGTAGCGGGCGCGTCCGGGGGGCGGTCGGTGATCTTTTGCAGGGCCGCCGCCAGCCGGTCGGGCAGCAGTGGCTTTTGTAGGTAGTCGAGCGCGTTCACCTCGAAGGCCCGCAGCGCGTAGGCGTCGTAGGCGGTCGTGAAGATCACGTCGGGCACCTGGTCGAGGCTCTCCAAAAGCTCGAAGCCGTCCTCGCCGGGCAACTGCACGTCGAGCAGCAGCAGCTCGGGGCGCAGCGTCTGGATCAATGTGCGGGCCTCGGGGGCGTCGCGCGCCTCGCCCACCACCTCCACCTCGGGGTGCGCTTGCAGCAGGTGACGTAGCTCCTGCCGCGCCAGGCGGGCGTCTTCTACGATGAGCGTCTTGATGGGCATCAGGTCGTGGGGATGCGGAAGCGGGCGGCTACCGTGTTGGCCGAGCCGTTCTCCAGGGTAAACTCGGTGATCTCGCCGAAGAGCAGCCGCAGCCGCTCGGCGGCGTTGCGCAGGCCGATCCCCCCGCCCTCGGTGCCAGGAGCCAATTGCCCGCAGTTCTCCACCGCCACTTCGAGGGTGGTGCCGTCGCGGAAGGTGCGCACCCGCACCTGGCCCCCGTGCGGCTGGTTGGCGATGCCGTGCTTGATGGCGTTCTCCACCAGCAACTGCACCGTCATGGGCGGCACGGGCAGGTCAAGGGTGTCGTCGTCGGCGTCGATGTGGTAGCGCAGCCGTTGCTCGTAGTGGATCGACTCCAACTGTAGGTAGTCGCGTACCACCTCCAGCTCGCGCCGCAGCGGCACGCGGTCTTGGTTGTTGAACTGGATGGTGTAGCGCAGCAGCGTCGAGAGGTGCGTGATCGTGCCGCGCGCCCGGTGCGGGTCTTCCAGCACCAGCGCCCGGATGTTGTTGAGGCTGTTGAAGACGAAGTGCGGGTTGAGCTGCGACTTCAGCGCTTGCAGCTCGGCCTCGTGCACGGCGGCTTCCAGCTTCCACTTTTCGATCTCCTGCCGGCGGCGGTCTTCGAGGGTATGGATCACCACGTAGAGTAGCGACCACCAGCAGTAGACCATCAGCGTGCTCAGCGCGTAGCCGCTCAGGCGGTCGGGCGTGTAGTCGGCCCAAGTGTAGATACGCAGCACCGGCACCAGCAGCACGATGATGACGGCCAGGCTCACCGCCGCCAGGACCACCAGTGTTGGGAGGAGCCGTCCGAGCAGCGCCACCGGCCGCAGTTCGAGCCACCCGTAGCGGTGCAGCAGGTGGCGCAGCCCGTGCGAGGTCAGCAGCATCACGCCCGTGATGACCACCTGCGAGAGCCATACCCTGCCGGTCATGTTGCCGTAGACCGAGGCGAAGAACACGCCCACGGAGCCGTAAAGCCCCCAACCGACGATTTGGGTGGTCCAGTAAAGGGTAGTGCGTTTGGACATGGCGGACGAAGGGTGATGCGGAAAGTTAGCGCGGCGGCGGGCGTCCGGAAAGCGGGAACGTACGGGGAAGACGCTCGGCATCGGCACCGGTATCATCACCGGTGTCGCGTCCCCACGATGCCGACGCCGAAAGGAGAGCGGCCTCTAACTCTTCTGCCGCGTCAGGAACTGGTCGAGGACGCGCAGAAAGCCGGCGGGGTCGTCCCACATGATGAAGTGCTTGGCCTCGTCGAACATCTCCAGCTCGGCGTGCGGTAGGTTCTCGAACTGGGCCCGGTAGTTCGCCAGCACGCTCGCGCGCGTGGCTCCCCACTCTTGGTAACCGATCCAGGCACCCATCACCAGCGTGGGGGCTTGGATCTTCGGTAGGGCGGGGCGCAGGTCGGTGGTGTAGAGCTCGTACATGGCCTGTCCGTAGGTGGGGCCGTCAGAGGCCGCGCCCCACGCCGCCGCGCGCGCGATGTCGGCCTCGGCGGTGACCATGTTCTTCAGGTAGCCCTTCAACTGCTGCTCTACCTGCCCGGCGCTCTGCCGCTGTCGGCTCTGGGCGCGAATGCCCTCCGCCATTGGCCGGACCGACTCGGGCGTTGCGCCCGGCATCATCGCGCCGGGCAGAAACGGCAGCCCGTCTACCACCACCAGCGGCCCGAACCGGTCGGGGGCGGTGCTGCCGAGCGACAGCGCCAGAAAGCCCCCCAAGCTGTGCCCGACGACCACGGGCTTTTCCAGGTTTTGTGCCGCGACGTAGGCGATGATTTCGTCGCGCACGCGGGGCAGGAAGGGGGCAGGATCGTCGAGGGCGGGCTGCCCGGCAAACCCGGCGAGCGTCAGCACGTGGCACTCGTAGCGATCCTGGTAGTGGGCGACGGTCGCGTCCCACACGGCCCCATCGCAGCCGAGGCCGGGAATGAGCAGCATGGGAGTGCCTTGGCCGGTGACCTCGACGTCAAAGGCGGTCTGGGCGCGGCACGGCAGCACGGCGGTGCCGAAGAAGAGGAGCAGGGCGATCAGCGGTAAACGTTGCATGAGTTTGTGGTTTCGTGATGTTGCAAGGGTAAGGCACCCTCGCCCCGCCACGAACCTATTTTGAGGGAGCGGTCATCTGCTTTAGGGAGCGGTTGCGGGAGGGGGGGTAAACGAAAAGCCCCGCTCGGTTACAAAACCGGGCGGGGCTTTTGGCGGATAGCCTTCGGAGGGTGCGAACTG
>JBARYS010000521.1:0-2461 GCA_049648155.1 Catalinimonas sp.
TCCTCTGGCTGTCGGCCCTCGGCGCGGCGGCTCAGAACGCCGAAATCCGTGGGTTTGTCTACGCAAAATCTTCGGGCGCGCCGGTGCTCTACACGAGCGTCTTCCTGAACGGCACGACCCTGGGCGGGCTGACCGACGTGAACGGCTACTTCACGATCTCGCGCGTGCCGCCAGGTGCGTACGAGCTGACGGTGGTCTCGCTGGGCTACGACACGCTGATGGAGAACATCACGCTCAAGGCGGGCGACCTGATCACGAAGCAGCTCTACGTCCGCGAGCGCGTCACCGAGCTGCAGACCGTCGAGGTGCGCGGCAACCGCATGGCGAAGGAGACCACCGTCAATGCCGCCGTCACCACCATCACGCCCCGCGAGATACAACTGATGCCCAGCGTGGGCGGCGAGCCTGACCTGGCGCAGTACCTCCAGACGCTGCCGGGGGTGATCTTCACCGGCGATCAGGGCGGCCAGCTCTACATCCGAGGCGGCGCGCCGGTGCAGACCTTATTCCTGATGGACGGCATGATCATCTACAACCCGTTCCACTCCATCGGGCTCTACTCCGTGTTCGATACCGACATCCTGAAGAGCGTCGACGTGTACAGCGGCGGCTTCGGGGCCGAGTACGGCGGGCGCGCCTCGGCGGTGGTCGACCTGCGCACCACCGACGGCAACAAAAACCGGTGGACGGGCAAGGTGGGCGTGAACCCCTTCACGGCGAGTGCCAACATCGAGGGGCCGATCAAAAAGGGCAAGCGGGGCGGGGCCATCACGCTGGTGGCGAGCGGCCGCACGTCGTACCTCGACCAGACCTCGCAGCAACTTTACGACTACGCCTCGGTCAACGAGGCGGGGCTGCCCTTTTCGTTCAACGACGTCTACGGCAAGCTGACCTTCTCGGGCGGCGGGGGCAGCAAGCTGAGCTTGTTCGGATTCAACTTTCAGGACGCCGCCGCGCTGGGCTTTCCCTTTTCGTTCGAGTGGAACTCGCAGGGGGGCGGGGCGCAGTTCCTCACGCTGCTGGGCGGCTCGTCGACACTCGTGGAGGGGCGCTTCGCCTACAGCCAGTACGAGATCGGCATCACCGAGGCGACCGCCAGCGCGCGCCGCAGCGACATCGGCAGCTTCAACGGCGGCCTCGACTTCACTTATTTCTTGGGGCGCGACGAACTCAAGTACGGCGTAGGCATGGTCGGCAACAACACCAGCTTCGTTTCGCCGACCAACGCCAACGGCGGCGGGCCCCTGTTCGACCTGACGGCCTTCAACACCGAGCTGTTCGGCTACGCCCGCTACCGCCTGACGCGCGACCGGCTGATCGTCGACCCTGGCCTGCGGGTGCATTATTACGCCTCGCTCAACAACATATCGCTCGAACCGCGCCTAGGCGCGAAGTTCATCGCGACGCGCAACCTACGCCTGAAGGCGGCGGCGGGCCTCTATTCGCAAAACCTGATCGCCACGCAGTCGGACCGCGACGTGGTGAACCTCTTTACCGGCTTCGTGTCCAGCCCCGACCGCCTGGAGGGTCCCGACGGGCGAGCGCTCGACAACCGCCTACAGACGGCCCGTCACCTGATTTTGGGCGTGGAGTGGGATGTGAGCGACCAACTGGAGCTGGGCGTGGAGCCGTACGTGAAGGACTTCACGCAGGTGGTGAACGTGAACCGCGACCGCTTCGCATCCGACGACCCGCTGTTTATCGTGGAGGAGGGGCCGGCACGGGGCGTCGACTTCACCGCGCGCTACACGACGCAAAACCTGCTGCTGCAAGGGACCTACTCGCTGGCCGAAGTGACGCGCACCTTTGCCACCCGCGCGGGCGAAGAGGTGACGTACTTCCCTAACTTCGACCGCCGCCACAACGTGAACTTGCTGGGGGTGCTCACGTTCGGCGCGGGCGGCAGTTGGGAGGCGAGCGCCCGCTGGAACCTCGGCTCGGGCTTCCCCTTCACGCAGACGCAGGGCTTTTTCGAGGAGATCAACTTCAACAACGACCTCAACACCGACATCCTGACGGCCAACGGCGACCTGGGCATCCTCTACACGAGCGACCTCGCCCTCCAGGAGCTCAACAAGGGCCGACTACCCTACTACCACCGGCTCGACCTCTCGCTGAAGAAGACCTTCCGCCTGAGCGAGCACCAACGGCTGGAAGTAAACGCGGGCGTCACCAACGCCTACAACCGCCGCAACCTGTTCTACTTCGACCGTGTCAACTTCGAGCGCGTCGATCAACTGCCGATCCTGCCGACGCTGGGGGTAAACTGGACGTTTTAGGGGAAAAGGACGGAGGCCGGACGACTGAAGACCGACGATGACGCCCGCCGACTGAAGACCGTAGACGGACGACAGTTGCTGACCTCCGACCGAAGACTGACGCCTTTTTCGGTTGTTGACCGCCACAGGTGTGCCGTCGGTATTTTTTGCGCTGATTGATGACGCCGGGTCTCGACTGTAGC
>JBARYS010000522.1:0-2114 GCA_049648155.1 Catalinimonas sp.
CGTGAAGACCACGCGTACGGCGCTTTGTGCGTCGGCCAGCAGCGCCAGCGCGCCCCCACAGCCCAGCGATTCGTCGTCGGGGTGGGGAGCCGCCACCATCGTCCGTCCCCACATCCGCACCCACCCGGCGGGGCGCAGCGGTAGGCGATCAATCCCAGAGCTCATGTGCGGGAGCGGTTTGGGTGCCTACGTGCCGGCCAACGGCCGCCAGTGCTCCGTCGGGGTTGGGCTGGCGCAGGTAGTGCGTCAGGTCGCGCACCAGCCGCCCGAAGGGCTGCGGTTCGAGCAGGCCGCGTGCGCCCACGCACCGCTCCGTGAGGCGGATCACGTCGAGGCAGATGTGCTCGACGGCCGTGCGCATCATGTTGGCGTACTGCACCAGTGTCTCGGCGGGTTGTTCGTGCTGTGCTTCCCAGCGGCGCGCACCCCCCGCCAGCCAGTTGTAGCCGCCCTCGATCAGGACGGCCATCTCGCCGAGGCGGTGCTGCTGGTAGGGGTCGTCGGTGCGGTTGAGCGTGCGTAGGAAGTGGCGCGTGGCGTCGACGAGCGCCTGCGCGCCGCCCAGTTGCACGGCCGTGAACCGAATGGCCCCGCCGCTGAAACGGGGCTGCACGTGGTAGTCGTCGGGCGTGCCGAGCAGGTCCGCGTCAGTCAGTTCTACGCCCGTGAAGTCGATGCGGTGCGACACCGACGAGGCCATTCCCAGCGGCCGCCAGAAGGTCGGGTCGATCTCGGTGCGCACCCGGTCGAGGGGGATCACCGTCATCTGCCGGCCGCCCGCTCGTCCGGCTTCGTCGATCAGGCGGCCCGGCACGATGGGCCGCGTCACGTATTTACTGCCCGAGCAGAACGTCTTGCACCCCTCCAGCCGGTAGCGGCCCGGTGCGGTGCGTACGACGCGCAGCTCGTCGCGCGCCTCGGCGTTCCAGACGCCCGAGAGTCGCCCCTCGGTGCGCACCTCGTCGGCCCAACGGCGCTTTTGCTGGTCGGTGCCGAACTCGTCCATCAACTGCATCGCGTTCACGTGGCCCTCCCAGATGCGCCCTACGGCCAGGTTGCCGCGTCCCACCTGCGCCAGCGTGAGCAGCAGGTCGTGGAAGGGCACCGGAGGCGCGCCGGGCAGCACGTAAGTGTGCAAGTCGGCGGCCCGCAGCCAGTTGAACTCTTCTTCGGGAAAGTGACTCCGCGCGGGGTCTTCGGCGAGGCGCGCGGCCATGCGGTCGGCCAGTTGCCCGGCCCGTTGCCGTGCGTCGGTCGAGCACGCGGCGTCGCGCACCGAGCGGGGCGCGGTCGTTAAAAAAGTCATAAGAGAAAAAGTAGCGGTCCTCAAAAACTACGGGCGACGGCCACCAGTGTTTCGCGGCGCGATGGGTCGATTTGGGCGCTTCGTTTCGGGGCGGCGGTTCTACGCTTTGGGCGCACGATCCGCCGCTCTGGTGCGCTGGGGCACTCTTCGCCCCGCGCGCTCGGCACCTTTGGATCAAACGTTACGCCCATGCGCCACGCTCTGATCCTTCTGATGCTTCTCACCGCCCTGCCCACCGCCGCCCAGACCCGCGTCGAAGGGCGCGTGCGGGATGGGCACGGCGCGGCCGTGGTCGGAGCCAACATCTGGTGCGTGGGCAGCTACGACGGTGCCTCGACCGACACGCTCGGCCGCTACGCCTTCGTCACCGACCTGCGGGGCGCACGTACGCTCGTCGTCAGCGCCGTGGGCTACCAGACCGATTCGACCGGGGTCACGCTGAACGGCGACACGCTGCGCCACGCCGTCGAACTGCGCGAAGACGTGGGGCGGATGGCGGGCGTGGTGGTGACGGCCGGCACCTTCGGCGCGGGCGACGACCGCCGGGCGGTGCTGCTGCGCCCCCTCGACGTGGTGATGACGGCCGGCTCGGCGGGCGACCTGGTGACGGCCCTCAGCACGCTGCCCGGCGCGCAGCGCGTGGGCGAGAGCGGCGAGCTGTTCGTGCGCGGCGGGGCGGGGCGCGAGACGCAGGCGTACGTCGACGGCCTTTGGGCCCCGACGCTCTACCAGTCGACGCTGCCCGCGCAGCCCGCCCGGGGGCGCTTCTCGCCGTTCATGTTCAAGGGCACCACCTTCAGCACGGGCG
>JBARYS010000523.1:0-3288 GCA_049648155.1 Catalinimonas sp.
GGCGCGGCGTTGCGGGGGCACTCGGTCACGAGCAGTTGGAAGTCGCGCCGCACGCGCCCGATCACCCGCCCGTCGCGCCGCTCCTCGCACTCGATGGAGAAGACGTAGAGCCCCGCCCGGGTGGGCAAGACCGTGAGCAAGCCCGTCAGCGAGTCGATGCGCAGGGCCGGTGCGCCGGGAATGGCCCGCTCGGTGCCGTAGTTGTCTACCCAGCGGGCTTCGGGGTACGGCCCGGCGCGTGGGGTGGCCTGCGTCGGGAACGTCTGGCTGGTGTTGCCCCGCAGCGGCGTGACGAGGCGGTAACGCAGCGCGTCGCCGTCGGGGTCGGTGGCCCCGAAGGGAAAAGTGAAGCGCTCACCGAGGCAGGCGTACTCACCGTAGGGCAGCGAAAAGGCGGGCGAGGAGTTGAGGTAGGCCGCCCCGTTGCGGGCCACGGCAGGAAACTCCAGGTAGAACGTCATGCCGATCCGGCTGGGCGCTTCCAAGTTGGTGATCTGCGCGTTGCGGCAGCAGCGCTCCCAGGCCACATAGTAACCTTCCGGGTGCTGAAACTCGGCGGGCTCCAGGGTGATGCTGCGGCGGTAGATGATCTTGCGCGTGCGCAGCCCGCCGAGCACACAGTCGATGTTGCGGTAAGGTACCTGCTGCGTACGGTCGCGGTTCAGCGTGACGGACCGCACCCGCCGGTGGGTGCCCCGCTCAAAGAGGCCCACCGTCACGGCGGCGTCTTCGGCCCCGGGGTTGCCGTGGAAATCGTCGAAGTAGAGCAGCATGGCCAGCTCCCACTCGAAGCCCCGCTGGTGGGTGAGCCGGAACTCGCCGCCCACGATGTGCGTGGCCCGCGCCGCGCCCATACTGAGCAGCATCAGCAGCGCCGTTATCCAGCAACAACGTTGTCGGCCCATGGGGAAAGATACGCAACAAAGCACCAAAAAGGCACTCGCGTAGGCGATTCGCTACCTTCGCACGATGAGCAGACGGAAACCCACCGTGGAGGGCGTAATCATCGAGCGCGTGGCGGCCGGCGGCAAGTGCCTGGCGCGGGTCGACCAGCAGGTGATCTTCGTGGAGA
The DNA here is from genome assembly GCA_049648155.1 of Catalinimonas sp. Taxonomy (GTDB): domain Bacteria; phylum Bacteroidota; class Bacteroidia; order Cytophagales; family Flexibacteraceae; genus JBARYS01. Next base: position 1,073 of record JBARYS010000523.1, read on the forward strand.
ACGTGGTGCCCGGCGACGTGGTCGACGTGCGCCTGATGCGCCGCAAGAAGCGCTACGCCGAGGCCGTGCCCCTGCGGCTGCGCGAGCCCTCGCCGCTGCGGCAACCCGCCTTCTGCGAACACTTCGGCACCTGTGGCGGCTGCAAGTGGCAGAACTTACCCTACGAGACGCAACTGGAGTTCAAGCAGCAACAGGTGCAGGACCAGCTCGAACGCATCGGCCACCTCGAACTGCCCGCCCTGCGGCCCATTCTGCCCTCGCCCGCCACGCGCTACTACCGCAACAAGCTGGAGTTCACCTTCACCGACGAGCGTTGGCTGACCACCGAAGAGATCGGCTCCGACGCTGATCTTGACCGCCGGGCGCTGGGCTTCCACGTGCCGAAGCGCTACGACCGCATCCTCGACATCGAGCACTGCTATCTGCAACCGGACCCGTCGAACGCCGTCCGGCTGGCGGTGCGCGACTACGCCAAGGCGCACGGCCTGCCCTTCTTCAACTTGGTGCGGCAAGAGGGCTTCCTGCGCAACCTGATCGTCCGCACCACCACCACCGGCGAGGTGATGGTGATCCTGCAACTCTTCTACGACGACCCGCCCGCCCGCGCGGGTCTGCTGGACTTTCTGGCCGAATCGTTCCCCGACCTTACGTCGCTCATGTGGGTGATCAACGGCAAGGGCAACGAGACCTTTCACGACCTGGAGGTGCACCTCCACAGCGGCCGCGACCACCTGATCGAGCAGATGGAGGAGCTGCGCTTCCGCATCGGGCCGAAGTCGTTCTTCCAGACCAACGCCACGCAGGCGCTCACCCTCTACCGCGTGGCGCGCGACCTGGCCGGGCTGACCGGCCGTGAGCGCGTCTGGGACCTCTACACCGGCACGGGCACCATTGCCTGCTTCGTGGCAGGCGCGGCGGCGCACGTGGTGGGGATCGAGGCGGTGGAGGGGGCCGTGGCCGACGCCCGCCGCAACGCCGCCGCCAACGGCATCGAAAACGCGCACTTTCTGGCGGGCGACACGCGGCGGCTGCTCACCGACGAGTTTCTGCGCGAACACGGCCGCCCCGACGTGGTCATCACCGACCCGCCGCGCGCCGGTATGCACCCCGACGTGGTCGAGGTGCTGCTGCGGGCCGCGCCCGCCCGCATTGTCTACGTGAGCTGTAACCCCGCTACACAGGCGCGCGACCTGGCCGCGCTGGCCGCCGCCTACGACGTGGCCGTGGTGCAGCCGGTCGATATGTTCCCCCACACCTACCACGTGGAGAACGTGGTGCTGCTGACCCGCAAAGTATGATGGACGAAGACACCCCCCCGGACGGCAAGTACCTCGGCACGATCTCGGCCGACTTCGCCGTGGTGGCCGACACGCTCAAGGAGGCCTCGTACGAATTGCGCCGCCGCAACATCTCGGCGCACCCCATCTTCCCGCTCTGCAAGGAGCCGCAGCCGGTCGGGTCGCTGCTGCTCGACAAGGGAGAGGTCAACCTCCGTTGGCACGTCTTCCTCTCGTTTCTGGAAGAGTTCACGCAGCGCGGCCTGGTCGACGAAGAGCGCACCGACGAGTTCAAGCAGATCTACAAAGACGCCGACGAGTTCTGCTGCCTCTTCGTGATCGACGCCGAGTTTACCAACTTCGTCTTCCTGCCTTATCCGGAGGAGTAGGCGGGCGGTATTTTTTATACTGCTTCACGTGCGCCCCGGGTCACGAGCGAGGGGCCGAACCGGTGCCGTCGATTTGCCACGGCACGAACTCTCCAAAGGCCGAAGGCGACGTCATGGAAGCCCTTGGAGCGTTGTGGTGCGGTACATCTACGACAAGTACGTGAGTCCTGCGATACCTTCCGCAGGTGCCTCCCGAGGAGATTGATGCCTCACGGCCGGACCGTCGTGCGCGCTGATGCGTGAGGTGCTCCGTGTTAAGTACGACCTGCTGGGTCGCTGCCACCTGCGGGCGGTGCCGCAGCGGGTGGATTGGGACCACTACCGAGCCGCTGCGCCACTGGCCGGAGGTCAGACGTACATCGTACACGTGCAGACGACCAAGGGCACCACCGCCACCAAATTGTGGGTACGGTAATGGCCGTTCGAATGCGTCTGGGTGGCTCGGGGCAGCCGGCGTTTGCAGCCCTTTGACGACCTGCCGAACAAGCTCTTACGCCTTCAGCAGCCGGTCCGGCTCCTCATTGACCCGGGGGGCGGGCAGCGGCTGGGC
>JBARYS010000524.1:0-1906 GCA_049648155.1 Catalinimonas sp.
CCTACGTAAGCCACGGCCGCAATACCGGCGGCGACGAGGCGAAAAATTTCGGCAACGACCCCGGCTCGAACATGAGCAGCCTCGGCTTCTACGTGACGGGCGAGACCTACACCGGCAGCAAGGGCTACTCGCTGCGCCTCGACGGGCTGGAGGCGGGCTACAACGACAACCTGCGGAAGCGGGCCGTGGTGATGCACGACGCCGATTACGTCTCGGAGGATTGGATTAAGGCCTACGGGCGCATCGGCCGCAGCCAAGGGTGCCCGGCGCTGCCCAAAGAGGTGACGCGCGAGGTGATCGACACCATCAAGGACCGGACGGTGATCTTCGCCTATTACGACGACGAGAAGTACCTGAAGTCGTCGACCTACCTCGACCTAGACCAATTGATGGAGCGCTTCGAGGCGGCCGACAGCACCGCCACCGACGCCGTTTGATCGAAAACCGGCTCGGGCCTGCACGCGCGGGAGCAAGATCGTCCGTGCGGCGCTAACTTGCCTCTGCACGGTGGGCGCTCCCCCGGCCCCGTGCGTTCTCACAAGCAACCTCACTACTCTTTATGCAATTACCCAAGTACTCGTTCGGCATGGGCGACCGCTTCGCGCGGCAAGGCGAGGCCCAACTGCGCACCGTGATGCTGGCCGCCGAACAGGGCGTCGACGTGGCTCCCGTCTGGAACAAATCGTACCGCGAGCATCAGACCGTCGGCTCCCGGCCCGCCGCCGTGCGCGCCGAGGCCGACGCCGCCGTGCGTGCCTTGAACTGGCAGCAGCCCTATTTCGTGGACGCCGACCACGTGACGCTGGGGACCGTTGATGACTTTATCGACCACTCCGACTTCTTCACGCTCGACGTGGCCGAATCGATTGGGCAGGAGGCCGAGCCCGCCGCCATCGACGCCTTCGTGCTGGCGTTTCACAAGTACCAGGGCACGCTCTCGATTCCAGGCGTGTCGGAGCCGTTCACGATCTCGGAAGCAGACCTGCGCGCGGCGGCGCAGCGCTTCTTGAAAGCCTCGCAGACCGCCGGCCGCCTCTACCGCCACCTTGTGGACCGCAAGGGGGAAGACAACTTCGTGGCCGAGGTGTCGATGGACGAGGTGCCCAGCCCGCAGACGCCCGTCGAGCTCTTCCTGATTCTGGGGATGCTGGCCCGCGCGGGCGTGCGTCCGCAGACCATCGCGCCCAAGTTCACCGGACGGTTCAACAAGGGCGTCGACTACCCCGACGAGGCCGGGAAGTTCGCCCGGGAGTTTGAGGACGACGTGGCCGTGGTCGCCCATGCGGTCAAGGCGTTCGGCCTGCCCGAGAACCTGAAGCTGAGTGTGCACACGGGCAGCGACAAGTTCAAGCTCTACCCTGAGATTCACCGCATCCTTAAAAAGACCGGCGCGGGCGTGCACCTGAAGACGGCAGGCACCACCTGGCTCGAAGAGCTGATCGGCCTGGCCGCCGCCGGGGGCGAGGCGCTGCAGTTCGCCAAGTCGCTCTACGCCGAAGCCTACGAACGCTTCGACGAGCTGACCGGCCCCTACGCGCAGGTGCTGGACATCGACCGGAAGCACCTGCCTAGCCCGCTGGCCGTGGACGACTGGGAGGCCGAGCACTACGTGGCGGCACTGGAGCATGATCCCGAGAACGCCGACTACAACCCCGACTTCCGCCAACTGATGCACACGGCCTACAAGCTGGCCGCCAAACACGGCGAGGCGTTCACCGACCTGCTGGAAGCGCACGGGGCGTCCATCGGCAAGCGGGTGACGCACAACCTCTACGAGCGCCACGCGCGGCCCTTGTTCGTGGGGGAGTAGATGTACCGGCGAACGCACCCGACAACCGGTCGCGGCGGCGCTGGGCTTGTGGAGGTTTGGTTACCTTCGGCCGGTATGCGTGCGCTCCTACTACTC
>JBARYS010000525.1:0-2023 GCA_049648155.1 Catalinimonas sp.
CTACGCGCTGCGCTACGGGGCCACCGGTGAGGCCGAGCGTACCGCTAAAGGATGGGTGCAGATCATGAGGTGAGCGACGTCAGCCGCCCAGGTCCAGTACGCGGGGCGGGCCGGCGTTGCGCCCGGCAAACCTTTTTTTTGCGCCCCCCGGGGCGCGAGCGCGGTGTCGGGGAAGTTTGTAGGCAGCACGCTTGCGAAGCTGCCTTCTTAGGCGACCGGTTCAACTTCAACACCGTCGCGGCGGACTTCAAGACCACCGGCCTGCGGGTATAGTGTAATCAGCAGGTGGCTATACTTCAACTTGTAGAGATCTGAACTTCCTATCCCGTCGTCATCGCTTCGCTACGCTCGCGATGACGTTCAGATTCGATCATACTCACACACGAGTGTTTAGTTTTAAACGGGCTGCAGTATAACCTGATAATGCAGTAGTGACTCGCCGCGCGCTTCACGAAGAGTTTACCCGCGTGAGCAGACAAGCGCTGCTCAAAAACAGTAATAGACGCACGAAAATCTCTTCTGTACGAACCGCCGGCTCACCCCGCTAATTTCGTATGATTGTGTAACGGACGCACGCTCCAACTTTAGCACCCGCTCCGTACATTGTCCTCCGCAAATTCTCACAAATCCAACCCTACGTGTCGAAAACCAGCTTTTTCGGCTTGCTCCTGTCTGTTGCCGTCAGCTTTTCCACTGCGGCGCAGACGTTCGCCCCCGCCTTTCAGGGGTTCAGCAAAAAGAAAACAACGTACATCACGCTCAAAGACGGCACCGAGATGTCGGTACTCGTGAAGCGGCTCTTCTTCAAAAAAGGACTGATCGACGACCTGAAGGTAGTTGCAGACGGCAGCGACGAGAAGATCAAGATCAACCCCGAAGACATCGACTTTATGTACATCCCGCCCAGCGGCCTGGCGAAGTTCAACCAAAAGATGGACGCCCTGGGAGACATCAGGAAGATGCAGGACGGCGAGCTCTCTTCCGAGCACTTAGAAGACGGCTACCTCTACATGGAGTCTTCGAAGGTGCAGGTCAAAAAGGACAAGGTCCAATACTGTATGCTTCAGGTGATGAACCCTACCTTCAGTGGGAAAATAACCGTCTACAACGACCCGTATTCGCGGGAGTCCGCCGGCGTCGGCGTGGCGGGCATGACCGTCGCGGGGGGCCTAGAGAAGTCCTACTACATTAAAAAAGAGGGCGAAGAGATCGCCCGGCGGATCAAGAAGAAGGAGTACAAAAGGGACATGGAGGAGCTGTTCGCCGAGTGTCCGGCCGTGCTCAAGAAGTACAATGAGCAGCCCAAGTGGTCGGAGTTCGAGCAGTTTATCTACGACTACTCGGTGATGTGCGACTGACGGGCCGCCACTCGCATCCTCTTCCCCCGTCGGCCGTTCGCTTTTCCGTGGAGAAGACCGAGCTTCAGCAGCGCTACCTGCATCTCACCAACGCGGCGATGCGGGCGAAAGCCGCCGAAGAGCGCTGGCCCGTCCGCCTGAACCACTGCTTTCAGCGCGTTGTGCTCGACACCCTCTTTCGCGACTGCTGGTACCACCACCTGGACCGCGCGGGCCGCACGCCGGCGTACAAGCAACTCACGGAAGCACAACTGCGCGACGCCGTCGGCATCGCCGAAGAGATGCTGCGCTCCAAAGAACTGGTCGTACGCCTCAACCGGGAGAGCCTGCGGTACCGGGGAAAGTTGCAGGATTGAACGCCACGCAGCGATTCGAAGTACAGTTCTGGAGTTACGGCGAAAGCAGAGCCGCTACTCCCCTCCCAACAACCCCTCGGCCACGCGGCGGTCGTCGGCCAGGCGGGGCACCTTGTTCTGCCCGCCCAGCTTGCCCAGCGACCGCATGTAGTCGCGGAAGGCCCCGCGCGGCAGCGGCACCACCCGCAGCGGCTCCAGGATGCTGCCCGTGATCAGGTCGTCGTAGTAGATGTTGAGCTGCCGCAGGCCCTCGTCGAGGCGGCGCTCGAAGGCGGGCAGGTTGGCGGGCGGGCGGGCAAATTCGATCAG
>JBARYS010000526.1:0-7582 GCA_049648155.1 Catalinimonas sp.
ATCGGTGGTGGTGCGCGACGTACCCGCCGGGGCCACCGTGTTCGGGAACCCGGCCCAGCCGGTTGAGGCGTGATCTCTCCGGCCGACCTGATCCTGCACCCGGACGGCAGCGCCTACCACCTCGGGCTGCGTCCCGACGAGGTGCCCGACCTGATCTTCACCGTGGGTGACCCCGACCGCGTCGGGCGCGTCAGCCGCCACTTCGACGCGATTACCTTCGAACGGCAGCGGCGGGAGTTCCGCGCGCACGGTGGCCGGTTGGCGGGGCGCGACGTGCTGGCGATCTCTTCCGGCATGGGCACGGGCAACGTGGAGATCCTGCTGACCGAACTCGACGCCCTGGTCAACGTCGACCCGGTGCGCCGTGAGCCGGTCGACCGGCCCCGTGTGCTGCAAATTGTCCGGCTGGGTACCTCGGGCGCGCTGCAACCCGACCTGCCGCTCGACACGCACCTGGCTTCGCACACCGCCGTGGGTCTCGACACGCTGACGGCGTTCTACGACGTGGCCCCCTCGCCCGAGGAGGCAGCGCTGAGCGCGGCACTGCGGCAGCACCTGGACCTGCCCTTCGCGCCGTACGTCGCCGGGGGCGACCCCGCTCTGCGCACGTGGCTGGCTCCGGACTTGGTGGGGGGGCTGACGCTGACTTGCCCCGGCTTTTACGCCCCGCAGGGCCGCCGCGTTCGCCTGCGCCCGCGTCCGGTCGACCTGCTCTCACGCTACCGCGACTTCCGGCTCGGCGACCGGCGGCTCGACAACTTCGAGATGGAGACGGCCGCCTACTACGCCCTAGGGCGCCTGCTGGGCCACGCGGTGCTCTCGCTCAACGCGCTGGTGGCCAACCGTTACCACGAACGCTTCTCGTCGAACGCCACGGCGGCGGTCGATGCGCTCATCCACAACACGCTGGCGCGGGTTTGAGCCGATGAGCTTGAGCGGGTTCTGTGGGTCGTTCGACGTCCTATCGAACAAATCTTACCTAAAAGGGGGTGCTGGCAGGTTCCGTGGCTGACTCTTCCTGCATCAGCACCATCACGTACCAACCGGCCAGCAGTAGTTGCGAGAGCGTCTCGTCGTCGAGGCGGTCCATGGCGGCCGTCATCCGCCCCACCTTGTTGTTGAAGTTGGCCACGGCCTCGATCTTCATGAGGCGCTTGTGGTCCTGAAACCAGCTCCACTCGTTCTTCCAGAAGTTAGTGCACTTCCAGCGGTACTCACGGCCGGGGCTCGGCTGAAAGCAGCCCTCCCCGTTGGGGCTGATCCAGAGGTGGCCGGTAGTTTCGCCTCCTACGGGGCGGATGGTCACGAAGGGCTTCAGAAAGCCGTTGCGCTTGAAGGTCCACCGCCCGGCGGCCGTTTCGCCGAGGGCCAGCGAGCCGCACTCTTTGCGCCACTTCAGGAAGCCCACAAGGTCTTTTTCGCGGGTGCCTTTGAGTTTGAAGTGCTTGCGGAAGGGGCTGGTTTCGAACCAGTGAAAGGTGTCGCCGACCTCCCGCACCCGCCGGAGGGAGGGTGTCGCCGTGATGATGGGACGCGAGATGCTGCGGGCTTCCGAGAGCATAAGGGAGTAAGGCGAAGGTAGCCAAAAACCCCTGATCTACCGGCTACCGTCGCGGTGCGGCCGGGTGCACGCACCGCTCCTAAGCGATGCTTTAGGGGAAGAAGCGGCGCTTTCGCGATTGAGGGCGGTATTCGATGCCGATTCCGACCCCGAGAAACGCCGGAAAAGGGGCACGCTCGGTGAGCATCGTCTCATTGCGAGATTGCCGACCTACTGATTCCAGCGATGAGTGTGCTCGGAGCAACGCCCTGATCGGGAAGATCCTAGACAAGCTCTTACCGGCGCGGCACGAAGGCGAAGCGCGCCCGGAACGCTTCGAGGTCGTCGCGCAGCTCGGTCTGCTCCCAAAGGCGGTAGGGGGCCAGCCGTTCGTCGGGCAGCACGCGCAGCGAACGGGGCCGCATGGTTTGCTGGATAAAGAGCGTTTCGAGGTCGGGGTAGAGGTCGCGCAGCACGTCGACTACTTCGCCGACGGCCAGCTCGCGCTCCACCAGGTTGTAGGTGCCCGGCGTGAGCTCGCGCTTCAGCAGGTCGACCAGGGCGCGGCTGAGCTTGTCGACGTGGATGAACGAACGCCGCTGCTCGCCGGTGCCCATCACGCTGATGCGGTTGCTGAAGTGGGCGTCGAACATAAGCCGGTTGATGACCGCGTCGAAGCGCATACTGCGGCTGTAGCCGTACACGTTGCCGCTGCGCATCGCAAACACCCGGTGGCGGTCCGACAGGCGCAGCAGCATCTCTTCGCCGTGCCGCTTCGAGATGCCGTAGTACGACTCCGGGCGCGGCGGGGTGGTGTGGTCGGCGGGCTCGTCGCCGGGTCCGTACACCGACGTCGAACTGAGGTAGACCACCCGCTTGGGGGGCACGTCTTCCAGGAGGTAGCTCAACTCGGCCGTGCCCCAGTGGTTCACCTGCTCATACACGTGCGGGTCGTCGTGCGAAAAGGGCGTAGCGACCTTCGCCGCCAGGTGGTAGATAACGTCGGCGCGCTCGACCCACTTGCGCAGCGTACGGCTGTCGAGCAGGTCACCCATCACGAAGCGCACGCGCCCGGCGGGCAGCGCGTTGGGTTGGTCGGCCAGGAAGAGGTTGTGGTTGTGGCGGCTCAGGTTGTCGTAGACGACGACCTCGTCGGCCTCGGGCAGGTGGGCCAGGCGGTCCAGCAGCTCGGTGCCCACGTAGCCCGCCCCACCGGTCACGAGTAGGTTCATGATTTGATCAGTTCGGTGTGGAGGCCGCACTCCGACTTCTGCAGCCCAAACCAGCGGCCGCCCCGCTCGCCCGTGGTATGACGGCGCGTGCAGGGCTCGCAGCCGATGCTGACGTAGCCGGCCGTTTCGAGGGGGTGCTTGGGTAGGGCGTGCGCACGGAGGTAGGCGTAGATGTCGCGGGCGTTCCATTCGAGCATTGGGTGGTAGCGCCGTACGCCTTCGGGCGTGACCTCCTCGCGCCTCATGGCGGCCCGCGCGCGGCTCTGATCGGCCCGCACGCCGCTGATCCACACGTCGTGGCCCGCCAGCACCGGCTCAAGGGGCTGCACTTTGTTCAGGTGGCAGCAGTGCTCGGGGTCGGAGGCGTAGAGCAGCCGCCCGGCGGCGTCGCGCTGATACGACTTCGGCACCGGCGGGCGCACCGAAACCACCCGTAGGTCGAAGGCGGCGGCCAGCTCGTCGCGGAACCGCAGCGTCTCCGGAAAATGGTAGCCGGTGTCGAGAAAGTAGACCGGCACAGGCACCTCCAGCTTACTGAGGATGTGCAGCAGCGGCACGCTGTAGGTCTGAAACGAGGAGGTGGCGAACACGTGCCGACCGGCCCGCCGGTAGTCGGCCACCTGGGCGCGGATGGACGCGGCGCGGGCGTCGAGGGTTGACATAAAGGAGCAGGGAATGTTGACGGTCGGGGGGATGCGTAGCCGTTGAGGCCACACAAAGGTATTCGTGCGTGTAAAGCACGACAAACCCACCGACGTACCGATCATCAGAAGAGAGAAAAAGAACCCGGACGGTCGACCGGCAGCGTCGAATGGAAAAAAGAGGCTAAAAAGGTTCTGCCGATCGACCGTGGGTCCTTTGTACTACGATAACAGAAATCGCGAGGGAGACTAGTTGTTATCTTGTTGAGATATCGTAGAAGTTTTTTCGCTTGACGTCAAGCCTTACAACACCTCAAATATCACGTCTTTCGCCGAGTACGCAGCAGAATATTAGCAGAAGTTGTGAAGTTTTCCGCCCGTTGTCGCGCGCGGAAGATAGAAAGTCGTCGCCCGGGCCGTCGGTTGGGTGAGTATGCCCCCCGCCCGGCCACTCTGCACTCGGACCTCGTAAGTGACACGGAGACTATCGGCGGTACTCAGCAGAGACGGGGAGTGAAGAAACTTGATATTTGTATGTATGTACATTAAAAACGTTTGTATACATTTGCAAAGCGATGAGCATTGAACGAGACATCCAGCAAACCAAGCGTTTCCGCACCGACTACCAGAAGTTGATGGTGAACCTAATGTTCACTAGCAACCGAGTGGCTTACCAGCAGGGGCGCGCGCTGAAGGTGTTCGACCTCACGCTGCCGCAGTACAACGTACTGCGCATCCTGCGTGGGCAGCACCCGCAACCCGTGACGGTCAACCTGATCATTGAGCGGATGATCGACAAGATGTCGAACGCTTCGCGCATCGTCGACCGCCTCGTGAAGAAAGATCTCGTATGCCGCAGCGCTTGTCCCGGCGACCGGCGGGCCGTCGACGTGCTCATCACGGAAGCGGGGCTGAAGCTGCTGGCTGACATCGACGGAGAATTTGAAGCGTGGGAAGCGCCGTATCGCAAGCGCCTGACCGCCGGAGAGGCGGGACAGCTCAATGAGCTGCTCGACAAGATGCGCGGCTGAAAATTTTTTACCCCAAAAGATGTATATACATTAAATGTATTGAATGATGAAGACGTTGCTTCACTCCGCCGACCGCCGTGGTCACTTCAAATTCGGTTGGCTCGACGCCCGCTACTCGTTCAGCTTCAACCGCTGGTTCGACCCGGAGCGGGTGCAGTTCGGGGCGCTCCGCGTGCTCAACGACGACCGCATCGCGCCGGGCGGTGGCTTCGGCACCCACCCGCACGAGAACATGGAGATCGTGACGATCCCGCTCGAAGGGGTGCTGCGGCACCGCGACAGCACCGGCGAGAGTTCGACCATCGGCCCCGGCGCCGTGCAGGCGATGTCGGCCGGTACGGGCGTGACGCACTCGGAGTTCAACGCCTCGCGCACGGAGCCGATCCAACTGTTGCAGCTCTGGGTCTTCCCGAAGCGTGACGGCGTACGGCCGCAGTACGGTGAGCAGCACTTCGACCTCGACGCTAACCGCGACGCCTGGACCACGCTGGTGACTTCGATCGACGACGAACAGGCGACCGACACCGCGCTGCGGGTGCATCAGGACGCGGTGTTCTCGCGCGCCAAACTCACGGCAGGTCGAGACCTAGACTACCGGGTGCGCTTTGCGGGCAACGGCGTTTACGCTTTCCTCATCGACGGCCGCGTGCGCATCGGCGAGCAGGTCCTGGACCGCCGCGACGCCCTCGGCATCACCGGTGCCGACGCGCTCACCGTGCAGCCTGAAACCGATGCCGACCTGCTGCTGGTCGAAGTGCCGATGCAAGCCTGAACGGCATTAAAAAAGTCTTTTGTCTCTTTTCACTTCATAAACAAACGCTGTTTCACTCATGAAAAAAGTATCTGTTCTTCTCGCTGCTCTCCTCGCCGCCCCGCTGATGCTGCACGCCGGCGACCCGCCTGCACTGATCACCAAAAAGGCCGACTTGCAAAAGAGTAAGATCGAATGGGTCGGCAAGAAGGTGACCGGCCAACACGACGGCACGGTGATGCTGAAAGACGGCGCGCTGGAGGTCGAAAACGGCCGCGTGGTCGGCGGGCAGTTCACGATGGACATGACCACCATCGAGGTCACCGACATCGAAGACCCCGCCACCAACGCCAAGCTAAAGGGCCACCTGATGTCGGACGACTTCTTCTCGGTCGAGAAATACCCCACGGCCCGTTTCGTCATCACCGACGTACAGCCCGCCGGCTCCGGCAAGATCGACGTGACCGGCGACCTGACCATCAAGGGCATCACCCACGCGGTAAACTTCCCCGCCACGGTCAGCAACCGGGACGGACAAACCCGTGCCCGCGCCGAATTCGAAATCGACCGCACAAAGTGGAACGTCCGCTACGGCTCGGGCAGCTTCTTCGAAGGGCTGGGCGACAAAGTGATCTACGACGACTTCACCATCAAATTAGACTTGGTTACGAGGTAGCCGCACCCAACCATCCCCACGCGTGGCCGTGGCACAAACCGACGATCCGTAAAAGCTCTGCTTCTTCGGGTCGTCGGTTTTGTGTTTTCCGGTGGTGTAGGGGCAACGCTGGTATAAGGGGTTTTCACCGATAAGCACACGCACAAATAAGTGCAGATCTACTCCCCGACTTTCCGCTAAAAAGAGCCGCGCGCCACGGCGGTTGAATGCGGAAGCCCCCGCCCCCCGCTTTATGCCTCTCTCGGTGAGAGATTGTCCGCCGTGGGCGCTAAAAACTTTTCATCGTCCACTTTTAACTTTTCATTAACCCACGCGCGCCCTTCCGGCGGCGACCTTTGGGCTTCGCATAAATTTTATCGGTTCGGTTATGATTTTCACTAAAAAGAATTACCGCCTCGCGGGAGCGAGCTTCGGTGTGCTTCTGCTCGGCTACACCGTGATGGCCTTGGACCCGACACCGCAAGGACTCGGAACACTCGGCCTGACCGTGGGGCCGCTCGTGCTGATGGTGGGGATCGTCGGGCAGTTTTGGGCGATCATGGCGGTAGGACTGCCGACCAGAAGCCGCCGGCAAGTGGGCCGAGCGGCGGCTTCGGCCAACAACCATCCCGCTGCTCGGTCTTGATCCGGTCACGCCTACTCAAGCAAGCGCCCCGTGTGCTTTCAAGTAGGCCATAATCCGCCCGGTGGCCCCCACATTCCGCCGCACGTACGACCGGCTGATCTCCGCGAGGCGCTCCCGTTCCGTCGGGTCACCCAGCAACCGCGATAGGTGCACGGCGAGTTGTTCGGCGTCGCCCACCGCGAAGGCGCAGCCCGCCGCGATCATCTCGCGCGCCTCGCGGAACTTCTCATAGTTGCGGTCGCCGAAGAAGAGGGGCATGCCGTGGGCGGCGGCCTCCAGCGTGTTGTGTAGCCCCGGCCCCAGCGCCCCACCTACCCAGGCGAAGTCGGCGTAGGCGTAGAGCGCCGCCAGCAGACCGATCCGGTCGACCACCAGCAGCCGTGCCCCGGCCGGGTCGGTCTTGTCGGCGGCCGAGTAGCGAACGGCGGGTTGCAGGTCGGGCGCGGCGAGCATCTGTCCAATGTCCGTCTCCCGAAGCTCATGGGGCGCTACCAGTATCTTTAGGTGTGGGTGTGCCGCCACCGCCGCCCGTACGAGCGCCCAATCTTCCGGCCAGCTACTGCCGACCACCAACAGCGGAGAATTACCCTTGAAACGCGATACGAGGGCGATGTTGCGGCTTTGATCGGCAATCGCCACCACACGATCAAAGCGCGTGTCGCCGCTCACCGATACGTTTTCGAAGCCATGCGCGGCGAGCAAGGTCCGCGAGGCTTCGTCCTGTACGAACAGGTGCGTGAACTGCGCCAGGACCTGCCGGAAGAAGCCGCCGTAGCCTCTGAAAAACGCTTGCTCGGGGCGGAACAGCGCCGACACCAACAGTGTGGGCACGCCCCGCCGCCGCAGCTCGCGCAGGTAGACGTACCAGTACTCGTACTTGACGAAAACGGCCAGTCGAGGGCGCACCAGACTCAGAAAGCGGCGGGCCGTGGTGGGGCCGTCGAGCGGCAGGTAGCCCACCACGTCGGCCCCGGGCCAGTCGCGGCGCACCTCGTAGCCGGAGGGCGAGAAGAACGTCAGCAGCACGCGGTGGTCCGGGTGGCGAGCGCGGTAGGCTTCAATCAGCGGGCGGCCCTGCTCGAACTC
>JBARYS010000527.1:0-4210 GCA_049648155.1 Catalinimonas sp.
ATTTTGCCCAAGCCGGTGTTGCAGGCGCTCAGGCAGACCATCGCCGTGTTGCGCAGCGCCAGGTTGTAGAGCTCGTAGGTGTGCAGGAGGTTGTCCTCGGTGGTGTCGCCGGTGGAGGCAAAGACCAGCTTCGAGTAGAGCGGGTTTTCGTCGTCGAGCAGCGCGTGCGAGGCGATGTGCAGCAGCCGGTAGCGCGACGCCTCCGCCTTGAACGTGGCTTCGTCGGCGGCCCGGTCGGTGTAGGCGTTTCCCCCGAAGCGCGTGGCCAGCGTAGTTACCTCGCGCTGGGCGAAGGGCAGGGTCGTCAGCTCCAGACCCCACTGTTGGTCTTGTGCCGAGCGCGAGGCCAGCAGCGGGTTGCCCTCCTGCTCGAAAGCAGGCGCAAAGCCGGCGAACGTCATCGTTTCGCCGGCAGGCTCGGCAGCGCGTGCGGTCCCGGACGAAGGCAGCCGCGCGGCGTAGCGGTAGCCGATGGTGTAGTCGCGCAGCACGTAGGGCAGGTCGCGGTAGCCCTGCCCGGCCCGGGGTGGAGCACTCAGCAGCGCGTCGAAGGGCAAGTAGTTCAGCGGGCCGTCGGGCACCACGGTCAGGTGGGCACCCCGCCCGGCCACCTCAGCCACGGGTGCGAAGAGGGCGTCGTAGAGGCGTACGGCGGTCGTGATGTAGGTAGCTTCGTCGCGCGCCGTGATGGCTTCGCGCAGCGCGGTGATCTCCCCGTCCAGCGTCGTGTCGGCAGACAGCGGGCGGTAGGTGAACGCGTCGCGGCTCATCAGAAACACGCCCCGCAGGCTGTCGCTCCAGACGTACTCCACCAGCCACTCGTCCGCGCGCAGGGTGCGCTGAATCTCGGCCGGCCCGGGGGCGGGGGCGTACTTCAGTTGATAATAGCCGGGGTGGTTGCGCTCTAGATTACGCTCCAGTTGCTCTACCTCCTGCCGCAGGGCGAAGATACGGGCATCCAACTCTTCGTCTGCCCCCTGCTCGTAGCGCTGCTTCTCTAGGTAGCCCAGGTCGGCCAGTAGGTCGCGCTCGTGCGTGCGCACCGAGTCGGGCAGGTGGGCGAAGGCGCGGGCGCGTCCGCGTTGCAGGCGGTTGATCAGATCGGCGGCCTTGCGCTCGTTGGCGGCGCGGTAGGCACCGGCCAGCGCCTCGGGGTCGTCGGTGCGCTCGTAGAGCAGCAGCAGCGTGGCGATGGTCGGTTCGTACGGCTCGAACAGCGTCGGGTCGGCCGCGCGCTGCGCCGGGAAGTTGAGGCGGCGGGTGCGGGCGTATCGCACGTAGTCGAGTGCCAGTTGGTAGGTGGCCGCCGCCGTGGTGAGGTCGGCCGCGTCGCCGGAGGTGCCGTAGCGCCCACGCCACGCCTCGGCCTTTCCGCGCAGTGCCAGCAGCGTGCTGTTCACGCGTGCGCTCGGGTTGAGCGGCGGGGTGGTCCGCAGGTCGTTCGTGTCCAAGTCGTGGTTGGCGGCCAGCGCCGTCTGGTAGGCCCGGGCGGATTCGTCCCACCGCCCCTGCGCACGGAAGAGGTCACCCCTGACTACGTACAACTCGATCTTGATTTCGGGGGTGGGCAGGTCGAGCGAACGCTCCAGCCGCAGGGCCGAGTCGAGCACGACCTCCGCTTCGGCGTAGCGGCCCATCGTGGCCAGCACCTGTGCCCGGTTACCCCATACCCGCGTCAGCTCTATGTACTCGTCACCGTACGTGCGTCGGTACGCGGCTTCGGCGGCGTCGAGCGCCGCCAGCGCCTCATCGTAGCGCCCCAGCACCTCGAAGGCCCCCGACATCGCGTCGTGGGTATTGGCCAGCGTCAGCGAGCGGGTGTTCTGGTTGTGGTCGTGGATCTCCATCGCGCGCCGGTAGTGGGCAAGGGCGGCGACGTGGTCGCCGCGCCGCGCCAGCATCCGCCCGATGGCCGTCCAACTGTAGGCCACGTCCGACGAGTTGGGGTCCATCGTCTTCTCCTTCAGCCGCAGTGCCTGTTGGGTGTAGTCGAGCGCCTCGTCCAGCAGCCCCACGTCTTTCATCACCTCAGCCATGTTATGGAGCAGAGCCGCCGACTGCGCGCTCTCGCGGCCGAACGAGCGAAAAGTGATCACCGACGCCGTGTCGAAGCAGGCCAACGCCCGCTCGGCGTCGCCCAGCAGGTCGTAGACTAGGGCCATGTTGTTGTAGCTCGCCCCCAGTTTGGCGTCGTAGGGGTCGTCGAGCATGCTCTTTTTCAGCCGCAGCGCCCGGCTCTGAAAGTGCCGCACGCGGTCGAGCTTGCGCTGGAAGAAGGCCAGCGTTGCCTCGGCCTCGAACCAGACTAGCCGCACGGTGGTGTCGCGCGTCACGGCGGGGGCCGCGCCGAGCCGGTCCAGCACCGCCCGGGCGCTGTCGAAGTTGGCCATGTAACAGAACACCATCGCGCGGTGGGCGTCGGCTTCGAGCACGCCCTCGGTCCACCCGCCGCGCTCCGCCATCCCTTTGGCTTGTTCGTAAGACGCCAGCGCGCTGTCGAGGCGGCGCTGCGCCTCGAACTCGACGCCCTTGTTGAGCATCTGGACGACGGCCGCCGAATCGGCCGGGGCGGCCGCCCTCGCCGATCCGAGCGTGAGCAGCAGCGCGCCGGTCAACAAGCGCGAGAAACGGAGGGCATGGCGTGGGAGCATAGTCACAAACTTAGGTAGAGGCCCAAAGAGCGATGTAACAATTTTACCACAAACGGAACCGCTCACGGCCCAACCGCATAGCGAAGTGAATATATCCTATCGTGACGAAACCATGCTTTGAGACGCATGGTGACGCCTCCCCGGTTCCGGTGGTTTGGGAGATCGTCGGGCGCCGGGCCGAGGGCAATTTAGCGACCGGCCGTTAGTGAGTCGGCGGGCGGTGAGGCGGGAGCGGGCGGGGCGGCGGGCGCGTCTCCCTCGGTCCACAGGTAGTAGACGCCGTGCCGGCGACCGGACCGGTACCGTTCGCCCAGGGCGGGCAATCGTGCGAAGAGGCGCGGGGCCGCCTGCCGCCGGTCGACCAGCACCTCGGGCGGGTCGAGGGTGAACCGACGGTAGATCGACACCAAGTCGCCGTATGTGTCGAGGTTTCCCAGCGACGGGGCGGCCAGGTCCCAGTTCAGGTAAGGCGTGGCGGCCGTGTTGTGACGATAGAGCGCCGAGGCCCTGCCCAGTATCAGCACGCGCTTGCCCCGCACGGGTGGGTCGGCCGGGGGAGCCAGCAGCGCCTGTTGCTGCCACAGCGTGCGCGTGGGCACGAACAATTGCAGGCCGTACAGCGAGAAGATCGCCATCGCGAACACGAGGATAAAGGCCACCTCGACCCGCCAGCGCACCCTCGACGGTTGGAAAGCGTAGGCCGCCAGGAAAGACGCCGGCACCAGAAAGGCCCACGCCAGCGCGGGGGTGCGCTCCCAGGCCAGAAAACACGCCGCCGCCGCCGGCACCGCCCAGAGCAGCATGACCCGCCGGCAGATGCTCTGGTAGTTCGAGAGCACTTGCCCGGATAGGCGCAGCAGGCCTACCGCGCAGACGAGCCCGGGCACGAGCCAGGCGACGGCCAGCAAGTTCCAGTCGATCAGCTCGCGCGAGGGCAGCGTCCAGAGCGAGGCCCAGTAGTACTCGTAGAAAAACCACCCCGCGTTGTGCCAGTAATAATATACGAACGCCAGGCCCACCGGCATTGCCACACCGACCAGCAGCAGCAGGTACTGCCGAAACGTGGCGGCCGAGAAGAGCAGTAGCGCCGCCACCGGCAGCAGCACGAAAACCAGCAGCGGAGCCCAGAAGAGGGCGGCCGCGCCCAGCAGCACCCCGGCGAAGAAGAGCGGCTCGTCGCGTACGCCGGAGCGTAGCTGCACCAGGAGCAGGTGCAGGACCGGCAGCAGCAGGCCCGTCCCCAGAAAGGCGGGTGAAAGCAGCAACTGGCCGAAGAACACGTGGCCGAACAAGACGAAGAAGAGCGCGGGCAGGAACGTCCGCTCGGGCAACACCGCGTTGCGCACCATCATGAAGCCGAACCCGACGGCTTGCAGGGCGGCCAGCAGCAGCGCCAGCCACTGGTGGGCCACCGGCGACTTGCCGAAGAGGGCGTGCAGTGCCCCCCAGACGGCCGCCGCCCCCGGCCCGGTGTTGTCGATCAGGTCGCGGTAGAGCACGGCCCCATCACCCACCCTTTCGCCTACGGCCAGCCAGTGCGCCTCGGGCAGTGTCAGGGG
>JBARYS010000528.1:0-1505 GCA_049648155.1 Catalinimonas sp.
CCGTTCTCCGTACGCTTTTCAACAGTTCGGTTGCCCCCCTTTTTTCGTCATACCCTGCTCTGTCTGCTACTGGTAAGTCTTTTACCGGCGGGCGAAGTGTGGGGACAGGAGCCGGCGCGCCGGCCGCCGGAACGCCGGCAAAGCGACGCGCCGCCGGATACCGTCCTGCAGATCGACCGCGACAACACCTATTTGCAGCAGCGGGCGCGCGACACGCTGAACCAAGCGCAGGCGCGGCGCTTCTACGAGAACGTGCAGGCTTTTTGTGAACGGCGGAAGGTGACCCGCTGGGTGTTCGACGTGCTCTTCCGCAGCTCCGCGCCGCCGGGCGAACCGGTCAGCCCCACCCCGAAGCCCATCGACAAATTCCGCACGCACGAAGGCAAGGTGATCCGCCGCGTCACCATCCGTCGGCTCAGAACCTTCGGGCCGTCGGTGAACGACACCTCGCGCGCCACCGAGCGGCTGCTGGGCAAGTGGGGCAACCGGCTGCACACCGACACACGGCGGTGGATCATCCGGGGCGACATGCTGGTACGCGAGGGCGACGTGTTCGAGCCCACGCGGGTGCGCGATACCGAGCGGCTGCTGCGGCAGGCGAGCTACCTGCTGGACGCCCGCGTGATCCCGGTCAGTACCGAGCACGCCGACAGTGTAGACCTGCTGGTGATCACACAGGACATCTGGTCGATCAGTGCCGACGTGGGGGCCAGCCCTACCGACGGCTCGTTGACCCTACGCGACCGCAACCTGCTGGGCACCGCCAACGCCCTGAGTTTGCAGGGGCGCGTGCACCGAGAATTCGGCTGGGGATACGCCGCGCGCTTCGATGCGCCGTACCTGAGCCGCTACCTGATCAACGCGCGGGTCGAAACCCTCAGCGACTGGGACCGGAGCGTACACGGCTTTCGGATCGACCGCCCGTTTCTGACGCCCTCCACGCGGTACGCGGGCAACCTATCGTACTACCGCCGCTGGGAATACGCCTTCCTCGACCTCGAACGAGACACGGTCGACGTGCGGCGCGTGGTGACGGCCTTCGACGACGCGGACGCCTGGTTCGGGCGCTCGTTTCGGCTGGGCTTCGGCGACGCCTCCTTTCGCGAGCGTACGCGGCTGGTGGTGGCGGCGCGGCGGGCGCAGCAGCACTTCCGCCGGCGCCCCGAGGTCCGAGCCGACACGAACCAGTTGTTTCACAACCGCGCCACCTACCTGGCGAGCGTGGGCTTCTCGGAGCGCAGCTACTACCGCGACGTGCTGGTGTACGGCTTCGGCCGCACCGAGGACATTCCCTACGGCACGTCGGTGGTGCTGACAGGCGGCACCGAACGGAGCGAGTTCTCAGAGCGCCCCTACCTGGGCGGCGAGGTGAGCAGCGGCCGTTACCACAACCACGTCGGCTACGTGTTTTGGAGCGTCGGGGCGGGCAGCTTTTTCCGGAAGGGGCGGTCCGAACAGGGCGTATTGGAGGTGCGCACGCGTTACTTCAGCCCCCTGCTTCACCT
>JBARYS010000529.1:0-3638 GCA_049648155.1 Catalinimonas sp.
CCCCGGCGTGATGCGCGACCTGGCCGACCCTGCCTCGCTGGTGGAGCGCCTCACGCCCGGCGATTACGCCCGGCTGCGGGCCGACGGCACCATTCAGGCGGGCATGGTGCCGAAGCTCGACAACGGCTTCCGGGCCGCCGGGGCGGGCGCGCGGGTGGTGATCTGCCGGGCCGACGAGCTGCAACGGGCCATCCCGCGCGGCACGTGGTTGGTCCAGGCGTAGGCAACCTTCGTCGGGGGCGGCTTCGTGTGGACGGAGACGATGCCTACCTTGGTCGCCGCGATGATCCACGTCCACCAACTCGAATACACTTACCCGAAAGCCACCGCCCCAACCGTGCGGGGCATCTCGTTCGGCGTCGGGCCGGGCGAGATCTTCGGCTTCCTCGGACCCAGCGGCAGCGGCAAGAGCACCACGCAGCGGATTCTCTACAAGCTGCTGCACGGCTACCAAGGCGAGGTGCGCGTGAAGGACCGGCCGCTGGCGGCGTGGGACGCGTCGTTCTACCACACCATCGGTGTGGGCTTCGAGCTGCCGAACCACTACGCCAAACTGACGGCGCTCGAAAACCTGCGCTTCTTCGGGGCGTTCTACCCGCGCCGCTACGCCGCGCCGCGCGCACTGCTGGAGATGGTCGGGCTGGGCGCGGACGCCGACAAGCGCGTGGGCGACTTCTCGAAGGGCATGAAGATGCGCCTCAACTTCGTGCGCGCCTTTCAGCACGACCCCGATATCCTCTTCCTCGACGAGCCGACCTCGGGCCTTGACCCGGTCAACGCCAAGGTGCTCAAGGACATCATCATCGACTTGCGGGCGGCGGGCAAGACGATCTTCCTGACCACGCACAGCATGTGGGACGCCGACGCTCTCTGCGACCGGGTGGCGCTCATCATCGACGGCGAGATTAAGGCCACCGGAGTGCCGGCCGCCCTGAAGCTGCAACACGGCCAACGGAAGGTGCGCGTGGAGGTGGAGGGCCGCCGCGACGCACCACAGTTTCCCCTCGCCGGGCTGGGCGAGAACGGGGCGTTTCTACAACTGCTGCGCACGCACGAGGTCCGCACCATCCACTCGGAGGAGGCCACGCTCGAAGACGTCTTCATCCAGGTAACGGGCGCGCGCCTGCACGCCACCTCCTGAGTCGTGCGACAACTCCAACACCTGCTGCGCTGGGACGGCATCCACCTGTGGCGCAACCAGATCGTCCAGGTCTCGCTGCTGGTCGGGGCGGTCTACCTCGGTGCGTTCTACCTGCTACGCTCGCTCGGCGCGCTCGACGACCTGCTGGTGGTGCTGGTCTTCAACGACCCCATCGTGATGAGCTACTTCTTCGCGGGCGTGCTGCTGCTGTTCGAGCGCGACCAGCGGACGCTCGAAGCCCTCGCGGTGACGCCGCTCGACACCGCCACCTACCTCCTCTCCCGGGGGCTGACGCTGGCGACGCTCGCCACGGCGGTGGCCCTCGCGATGGTCTGGACCGGCGGCGGCTTCCGGCTGCACTACGTGCCCTTTCTACTGGGGACGTTCGGCACGTCGGCGCTGTTCGCCTGGTGGGGCTGCCTGGTGGGGCGCGCCTCGGCGGGCTTCAACGTCTTTCTGCTGCGGTCGGTCTTGTTCGTGCTGCCGGTCGCCCTGCCGCTGCTCTGGCTGTTCGGCGCGTGGAATCACCCGCTGCTTTGGGGGATCCCCTCGATGCCGGGCGTGGTGCTGCTGAAGGGGGCGTTCGCGCCGCTGCCCACGTGGCAGTACGCGTACGGTTACGGCTACCTCGGTGGGGCGCTGCTGCTGACCTTTTGGTGGAGTAAACGATTTTTCCGACCGCAATGAATCGCTTGTTGCTGCTCGCCGCCAACGACTTCCGCATGGTGTTCCGCGACGCCATGCTGCGGGGCTTCTTTCTGCTGCCGCTGCTGATCCTAGTGCTGGTCGTGTGGGGCGTGCCGCCGCTGCTCGACGCCTACCCCGCCGTGCGCGACTATAAGCACGTGATTCTGATGGGCGCTTGCATGCAGACCGTGACAATGTTCGGCTTCATCACGGGCTTCGTTTTTCTGGAAGAGAAGGACCAGGGCGTGTTCGCCGCGCTGCGCGTGCTGCCCGTCACGGCCGGCACGATGCTGAGCGTGCGCCTGCTGCTGGGCACCGCCGTGGCCTGGAGCATCGGGACGGCGATCATCCTGCTGACCGGTTGGCTCGACCTACACGCCGGGGCGGCGCTGCTGCTGTCCCTCCCCTTCGCGCTGCTGACGCCCCTGCTGACCCTGCTGCCGGCAACGTTCGCCCGGAACAAGGTTGAGGGGCTGGCGCACTTCAAAGTCTGGAGCTTCCTCTGTAACCTGCCGCTGCTGGTCTACTTTCTGGACCACCCCTGGCTGCGGGTGCTGGCGGTAATTCCCACGTACTGGCCGTACCGGGCGGTGGCGGCGGCTGAGGCGGGCGAAAGCATCTATCCGTCCGTTGGGGTCGGTCTGCTCGTGCTCGCCCTCGGCTTGGGAGTCATGCTCAGAATTTTCGGGCGAAGGACGTTCTGACCCCACCCGGCGGCGATTGAACGTTAAGACCGCAGGCGCGCCCTGCCTCCGGCACGAGCGTCGACGCACACCTCGCAGCGCGTTGTCTACTTTTGGGCCGGTCAATCACCATTCCATGTCAAAGCAAAAGATTCTGATCACCGGCGGGGCGGGCTTTATCGGCTCCCACGTCGTGCGACGCTTCGTCGGGCGGTACCCCGACACGCACGTTTACAACCTGGACGCCCTTACCTACGCGGGCAATCTGCTGAACCTGCGCGACGTCGAGGAGCAGCCCAACTACACCTTCCTGAAGGGCGACATCACCGACGCTGCCTACGTGCAGGAGCTATTTTCCGCCCACGCGTTCGACGGGGTGATTCACCTGGCGGCCGAGTCGCACGTGGATCGCTCGATTGCCGATCCCCTCTCGTTCGTGATGACCAACGTGGTGGGCACGGTCAACCTGCTGAACGCCGCTCGCCACGCCTGGAAAGAGGGTTTTGAGGGCAAGCGCTTCTACCACGTCTCGACCGACGAGGTGTACGGCTCGCTGCACGACCCCGCGACGTTCTTCACCGAAGAGACGCCCTACGACCCGCAGTCGCCCTACTCGGCTTCGAAGGCAGCCTCCGACCACTTTGTGCGCGCCTACCTCAACACCTACGGGCTGCCGGTGGTGCTGAGCAACTGCTCGAACAACTACGGCCCCAACCAATTTCCCGAGAAGCTGCTGCCGCTCTTCATCAACAACCTTCGCCACGGCCGGCCGCTGCCGGTCTACGGCAAAGGCGAAAACGTGCGCGACTGGCTCTACGTGGTCGACCACGCCCGCGCCATCGACGTGGTCTACGAGAAGGGCCGCATCGGCGAGACGTACAACATCGGCGGCTTTAACGAGTGGAAAAATTTGGACCTGGTGCACCTGCTCTGCGAAGTGATGGACCGCAAGCTCGACCGCCCGGCGGGCACGTCGGCCAAACAGATCGCGTTCGTGAAGGACCGTGCCGGCCACGACCTGCGCTACGCCATCGACGCCGGAAAGATCAAGGAGGAGCTGGGCTGGGAGCCGTCGCTCACCTTCGAGACGGGCCTGGAGCAGACCATCGACTGGTACCTAGCAAATC